>JANWLB010000060.1 GCA_025451095.1 Alphaproteobacteria bacterium | reverse complement strand
ATGCACCGCGTGGCGGATGGCGGCCTCTGCCGCGCCAATATCGACGATCGCGCCGTTCTTCACGCCGGCGGATGCCTGATGGCCTATACCCAGCACCTCGAAGCCGCCCTGATCATCGGTGATGCGGGCGATAAAACAGGCAATCTTGCTGGATCCGATATCCAGCGCCGCAATAACCGACCCCTTGGGCTTCAGCCTGCTTTTCATCTCATCCCCGGAAAGTTCATATGCCGCGTTCCTTGCTGTTTCCGGCCTTGTATTCGCTGACCGCTCCCGGGAGGGTGCGAATGCTCATGCGGCCCGTCTCGCGCAGATCAATCACGGCCAGATTCTGATCCAGCAGCCTGTCCTGCTCCTGGGCGGCGCCCAGACGCCGCAGCGCCAGCTCCGTGTCTTTTTCAGGCATCTTGACCACGGTACCGCCCTTAAGATTCAGGTTCCAGCGCCGCTCGCTGACCCATGTTGCCGATTCAATGCGCTCTTTGAGAGCCGGTTCCGCCACCAGCATTTTAACAAGCTCAGGCGCATGCCGGGGCGCCTCCTCTCCCACTACCAGCAAAAGATCGCTGTAGGATTTCAGGTTTTTGTCCGTCAGGGTCACGCCGTCGCTGTCGATCAGGCGCACCTTGCCCTTGTTCTGCCAGAGCACCAGCGGCGCGCGCTCAACCAGGCCAATATAAATCGTATCGGGCAGGCGCCGCTCGACCCGCGCCTCCTTTACCCAGGGAATGCGCTCCAGCAGATCGCGGATTTCCCCCGGATCAAAGGCCATAATCGGATCTCCGCGCTCGACCCCGATCAGCCGGCGCAGCTCCTTCGGGTCTGTATGCACCCGGCCCCTGACTAGAACGTTCTGAACAACCAGCCCCTTATCCGCCGCTGTCCGGCTGAATGCCTGGCCAACCCACATCTCGCTCTTCTGGGCTGCACCCCCGAAATAGAGCCAGATACCCAGCCAGACGGAAAACATGATTACAGCGGTGAAAAAGCCGAGGCGGCGCGCGAGCGCCCTCAGGCGCGGCGCTTTGCCTCCCGCGGCGCGGCGTGGGCGGATGCTGGCTTTTGTTGGTCTTGAGCGTGACATTTTGCGGTTTCAACCAGATGGGAGCAAAGTTCGACGAAAGACATGCCGTTGCGGATGACCTGGGACGGTCCGATGGATTCAGGCGTCAGCCCCGGCTGGGTGTTGATCTCAAGAAAATAAAGACCTTCCGTCCCGGACACGCTGTCATCATAACGAAAATCGCAGCGCGCCAGACCGGAACACCCGATCCCATTATACACACGTTCAGAAAAATCGAGAGCAGCTTTATAGACAGGGTCGGGAATTTTTGCCGGCAATACATATTCGGTGCGGGTGTCGTGATATTTGGCCTCATAATCGAAAAAGCGGGTCTGCGAGACGATCTCGGTTACGCCCTGCCCCTTACCGTCCAGAACGGCCACGGTCAGCTCGCGCCCCGGTATATAACGCTCAACCAGCACTTCTTCGCCATATATCCAGCTTTCAGAATCGAGTGGCGGGTGATTGTCGGTTTCCATGACAATCCTTACACCGACACTCGAGCCCTCGTTAGTGGGCTTCACGACGTAAGGCGCGCTCATCACCCTGCCGGCCAGCACATCCTTTTTCAGGGCCACAACCCCTTCGGCAACCCGCACGCCCAGCGATTGGGCAATATTGCGAGTCGTCGGTTTGTCCATGCCGATAGCCGAAGCCCGAACCCCGGAATGCGTGTAGGGAATTTCAAGAATTTCCAGCAGGCCCTGGATTTCGCCGTCTTCGCCGCCGCGGCCGTGCAGATTGTTGAAAACAACATCGGGGCGGGGCGTCAGCGCCTGAATCAGCGCCTCAGCATCTTTTTTGACATCGATCACTTCGACGTCATAACCGGCCTCTCGCAGTGCCGATTCAACTTTTTTGCCTTTTTCAAGCGAGACCTGCCGCTCCACCGACCAGCCGCCTACCAGCAACGCCACTTTCTTAGCCATATCCCCTAATCCTTACTGGGCCGAATCCCCGATGCGCTTTATTTCCCATCTTAACCTGACGCCGGCGCTTTCGTATACACGCCGCCTGACCTCTTCCCCTAAATTTTCAAGGTCGGCGCCGGTCGCCCCGCCGGCATTGATCATAAAATTGCAGTGCTTTTATGACATCAGCGCACCGCCCATGCGCAGACCCCGGCACCCGGCCAGCTCGATCAGCTGCCAGGTTTTCGTCCCCTCCGGCTGGCCGGCCGCCACCAGCTCTTCCGCTGTCGGATTGGCAAAAGTTGATCCCCCCGTCTTCTCACGGATCGGCTGGGTATCGGCGCGGCGGGCCTTGATCCCGGCCATGTGCGCTTCAATCGCCGCCGGATCGCCGGGCCGCCCCTGAAACACGGCGCCCGTGAAAATGTAATCCTCCGGCACCTCCGTGTGGCGATAGCTCATGCCCATCTGGTCCGGCGTCAGCTCGTGAAAACGGCCCTGCCGGTCCACCGCTTCCGCCCGGATCAGAATATCTTTGGTTTCCGCACCGTAACAACCCGCGTTCATGCGCAGGGCGCCGCCGACCGTGCCGGGAATGCCGCTGAAAAATTCGAGTCCCGCGATTCCGGCTTTGGCCGCCTTCGCCGCCACACTCGAATCCAGCGCCATCGAAGAGGCGGCAACACGATGATCCTCGCGCGCCTCAATCCCCGCAAATTCGCCGCCCAGCCGGATGACGACACCCCGCACCCCGCCGTCGCGGATGATCATGTTCGACATGACACCGAGCACTGTGACCGGCACCTGCGCCGGACACGCGCTCAGGAAAGCGGCAAGATCCTCAAGGTCGGCGGGCTTGAACAGAACATCGGCCGTCCCTCCCGCGCGAAACCAGCTGACAGCGCCCAGCGGCGCATTTTCAGTATAGCGCCCCCGTACGGCGGGAAGCTCGGCCTCCTTTACTGACGGCCTCATGACGCTTTTTTCTTCTTCTTGGCGAGAGCCGCCTGCGGCGGCGTACGGGCAAATATTTCATCGAGCTCACCCGGCAAAGCCTGCGCCCATTTCGTAATATCACCCGCACCCAGGCAGATGACAAAATCGCCCGACTGCGCCTTTTCAGCAATCATGTCCGCCAGCACGGCGACACTTTCAAGAACATGCACGTCGCGGTGACCTGCCCGCTTAATGCCTTTAGCCAGATGGGTCTTATCACAACCCTCCACGGGCTTTTCGCCAGCCGCGTAAACATCAGCAACGATGACCGTATCCGCATCGCCAATACAGCCACAAAAATCATCGAACAAAGACGCCAGCCGTGAATAGCGATGCGGCTGGATCACGGCGATGACGCGGCCTTGCGTTTCCGACGCGGCCATGCGCGCCGCCTTCAGGACAGCGGCAATCTCCACCGGGTGATGACCATAATCGTCGATAATGGTAACACCGTGCGACTCGCCCGTCCTGGTGAAGCGGCGCTTGACGCCGGTAAAGCCGGAGAGCGCCTTTTTCATCGATTCAAAATCCATTCCCATTTCATGGGCGATAGCCAGAACAGCCAGCGCATTCTGCACGTTATGGTGGCCCAGCATGGGCAGCCAGAAATCGCGCACCGTTTCCCCCGGCCCTTCGGCCAGCCACGGCGAGAACACCACGTCAAAATGACTGCCCTTCGCCGTACCACGGACATTCACCGCGCGCACGTCAGCCTTATTATTAAAGCCGTAGGTAACAATGCGCCGGTCGGTCAGCTCGGGGATCAGCGATTCCACTTCGGGGTGGTCGCTGCACATCACGGCAAAGCCGTAAAAGGGCAGATTCTCGATGAAACGCCGGTAGGCCTGACGCACGTTGTGAAAGGCGCCGTAGTAATCCATATGTTCGGGATCGATGTTGGTAACCACGGCAATTGTCGCAGGCAGGCGATAAAAACTGCCGTCGCTTTCGTCGGCCTCAACCACCATCCAGTTGCCACCGCCCAGCCGCGTATTGCTGCCATAGCGATTGACGATGCCGCCATTGATCACGGTCGGATCGAATCCGCCTTCCTCCAGCATCGCTCCGGCCATCGAGGTTGTCGTCGTCTTGCCGTGCGTGCCGCCGATCACGACAGACCACTTCAGACGCATCAGTTCCGCCAGCATGTCGGCGCGGCGCACGATGGGCAGACGCGCCAGGCGCGCCGCTTCCAGCTCGGGATTGTCCGGCTTGATTGCAGAAGACACAACCACCACCGACACCGGATGACCTTCGGCATCTTTCAGATGGGCATGATCGTGTCCGATTTTGATGGGGATACCCTTCTCACGCAGACGCTTGACATTGGCGTTCTCGGCGACATCAGAACCCTGCACCCTATACCCGGTCTTACTCAGGATTTCAGCGATGCCGCTCATACCGATGCCGCCGATACCGATAAAATGTATGATGCCGATGTCGCGCGGAACCAGACTCATGCTGCGAAGGGCCCTTTTTCCCTTAAATGTCCCGGCCAACTTAACAATTCATCGCCTGAAAGAATATAAAAAAATCAGACAATTCGCGGTCTTTTTTGCGGATTCAGGCTGCCTTTCCGGCCAGACCGGCAACAAGATCGCCCAATTTGCGGGCAGCATCCGGCCGGCCGCAACTACGCGCTGCCGCCGCCGCGACCGCCAGAGTCTCGGGAGAGTCGAAGAAACCCTCCATACGGACGGCCAGCGCCTGAGGCGTAAAATCGCCCTGTGCCATAACCCATCCGCCTCCAACGTCCGCCACAGCCTCCGCGTTCACCTTCTGCTGCTGGTCAGCATGGTGCGGGTAAGGAACATATATGGCAGGCAGGCCGGCCACCGTGACTTCTGCCACCGTCCCGGCCCCTGATCGTCCAATGAAAATATGGGACTGCGCCAGCATTTTGGCAACGTCCTGGAAAAAAGGATTCAGTTCCGCCTGTATACCAGCGTCTTCATAGGCCCGCCGGGCCTCCGCCAGATCGACCTGCCGGCATTGCTGCACCACCCGCAGCCGGGCACGGCGTTCCGACGAGAGTCGCGCCAGCGCAGCGGGCAGGATCTCGGCGAACACCTGCGCCCCCTGAGAGCCGCCCATGACGAAAATGTGAAAAGGCCCGTCCGGCGCCGGGGGCTCGTAGGGCCGCTCGTGCAGAGCTGCAATCGCCGGGCGAACCGGGTTGCCCGTAACGATTCCTTGCGCTTTTTCAGCGCCGCGAACCTGCGGCCAGGAAAGCGCGATCCGGGCTGCCCGCTTTGCCAGAAACGCGTTGGCCTTACCCAGCACGGCATTTTGTTCATGAATGATGACGGGAATTCCTGTCATCTGCGCCGCCAGCACGGTCGGCACGGAAGGGTAGCCGCCAAAGCCGACGACAAGGGCGGGCTTCCGGCGCGCCAACAGGATCAGCGCCTGAATGAAGCCCGCGGCCAGCAGGGCCGCGCCTTTGATTTTACTCCTGATGCCGCCGCCGAACGTGCCGGCTTTGAGCACGTGGACCGGCACACCGCTGAAATCTATGCCGTAAGCAGCGGAGCGCGTGTCGGTCGCCAGCTCCACCCGGTAGCCGCGCGGCAGAAGATCGGATGCCAGCGCGCGGGCAGGCGTCAGATGCCCGCCCGAACCGCCCGCCGTCAGAAGAATCAGCCTGCCCTCACTGGCCATATGCCCTCCGCCTGCCCGGCAGACGCTTTCTTTCCGCCGAAGGACGGCGGCGCGGCGCCGGCGTGCCGGGCTTGATCTGGCGGCGCGTGAGCGCCAGCACGACGCCCATCGCAAAGGCCACAGCAAGAAGCGAGGAGCCGCCATAGCTTATAAAAGGAAGCGTCATGCCCTTGGCCGGCAGAAGATGCACATTCGCGCCCATATGAATCAGCGCCTGCAATCCCAGCATTGACAGCAGGCCGCCAGCCGCCAGGATGGAAAACATGTCTTCGCTGTCCATGATCCGGTTGAAGCCGCGCAGGATAATGAATGCGAACAGCGCAATCAGAAAGACCGTGAACATCAGTCCCATTTCTTCGCCGCCGACAGCAAAGATGAAATCCGCATGGGCATCAGGCAGGGAAAGTTTTACCGTGCCCTGTCCCGGTCCGGCGCCCAAGACGCCGCCGCTCCTGATCGCCTCGATCGCCTTGGCGACCTGGTAATTATCCCCTACGGAAGGATCCATGAACCGGTCAATCCGGCTGTGAACGTGGTCAAAGACGAAGTAAGAGCCGACCAGCCCGCCCAGCGCCACCAGCGCCAGAGCCGCCATCAGCCAGAACGGAAATCCGGCGAGAAAAATCTCGACCCCGTATATGCAGGTCACGACAACCGTCATGCCCATATCCGGCTGCAACAAAAGGAGCGTTATTGTAGCCAGATACAGCGCGGCAGCAACGCCAGTGCCGGGAAAGTCCGGCCGGTCTTTTTGCCGCGCCATCAGCCACGCAGCAGCGATGGCGAAGGCCGGCTTGACGAATTCGCTCGGCTGCAGGGAAAAGCCGGGCAGATCAAGCCATCTTTGCGCGCCTTTGATTTCCATGCCGATAAACAAGACCAGCACCATACACAAAAGGCTGGCCACCAGAGCAATACTTGAAATGCGCCAGACCGCGCGCCGGTCGAGCAGCGAGACGCCGACCATCATCAGGAGGGCGGGAAAAAGAACGATCAGGTGGCGCTTGATGAAATGATACTGGTCGATGCCAATGCGGAGCGCGACCGGCGGGCTGGCCGTCATGACCAGAACAATGCCGCAGACCGCCAGAATCAGGGTGGCGAACAGCAGGCCGCGGTCAACCGTCCACCACCAGCGTCCGAGAACGGACTGATCCGCGCGCGAAAAAAGAGCCGTCATCTATGCCGATTCCTCCAGAGCGTTTACAAGATCCGTGAACACCTCGCCCCGGTGCTCAAAATTTCTGAACTGGTCAAACGAGGCGCAGGCCGGCGACAAAAGCACAGCCCCGCGCCCGGCCGCCCGGGCTTTATTATAAGCCTGCGTTACGGCATGTTCCAGTGTGCCGCAGCGCCCGCCGGGAACGCCGTTTTTCTCCATCCATGCGGCAAAGGCGGCTTCGGATTCGCCGATCAGAAAAGCCTGGCGGATCTTTTTTGCGTAAGGCTCCAGACCTGCCAGCCCGCCCTCCTTGGGCCGCCCGCCGACGATCCAGTATATATCCTCGTAGCAGGCCAGTGCGGGCGCTGTCGCCTGCGCGTTGGTGGCCTTGCTGTCATTAATAAAGGTGATCCCGCCCAGCGTCCGCACAAGACTTTGCCGGTGCGGCAGGCCGGGAAACGAGGCGATGGAAGCCGCAACCTTCGGCGGCGAAAGGCTCAAAATACGCGCCACCGCAACGGCCGCCGCGATATTCTGGCGATTGTGCAGGCCGGGCAGGCGCGGCCCGGCAGGAATCCCCGGATCGCGGGCGGATATTTCATGCACCCTCCTTTCACCGCGCGCCTTCACGCGGGAAATGATGGCGCGACAGATGTCGTCATCGGCGGCGATAATCGCATCGCCTTTGCCCCGGAAAATTTTTTCCTTGGCTGCAATATAATTTTCCATCGATCCGTGATGCTCCAGATGATCCGGTGTGATGTTCAGAAGAACAGCGATGTCCGGCGCGAACGAGGGGCAAAGATCGAGCTGATAGGACGACATCTCCAGAACGAAAACACCATCAGGCGGCGGCGGATCCAGGTCAAGAACGGGGCGGCCGATATTGCCGCCCACCTGCGCTGCGACCCCGCACTCTTCCAATATGTGGCCGATCAGCGCCGTCGTCGTCGATTTGCCATTGGTGCCGGTGATTCCGATGCTGCGGCGGCCCTGAAGGCAGCGGTGCAAAATCTCCATATCACATAAAAGCTCAAGCCCCGCCGCCTGCGCCCTGCGGATAACGGCATGACCGGGCGGCACGCCCGGCGCCACCACCAGACAGGCATAGCGCGCCATATCCGCCCCCGTCAGATCATCCAGAACAAGCCCCTCCGCCCGTGCGCGGGTGCGCGAACCTTCGTCATCGTCCCATGCCGCATAACCTCCGCCGGCGCGCTGCAGCGCGGCGCAGACCGAACGGTTCGATATGCCGAGACCGAAAAGCGCGGCCGGCTTTCCTTTCAGACTTTGGACGAAGGGCGCAACATCGATCATCTGAGCTTCAGCGTCGAAAGCCCGATCAGCGCCAGAATGACAGCGATGATCCAGAAACGGATGACGATGGTGGGTT
>JANWLB010000059.1 GCA_025451095.1 Alphaproteobacteria bacterium | reverse complement strand
GTTATTGCGAAGAAACAGGAGAGCCGATCACGGTGGCGCGTCTCGACGCCCGCCCGATCGCCACGCTCAGCCTTGAGGCGCAGGAGCGTCACGAGCGCCTGGAAAAAACACACCGCGACGAATAGCGGTTTCGCGCTTTTAAGCATACAGGCAGATAAAAAACCGGCTCCTGGGGTGAGGAGCCGGTAAAGTTGTACGGTTGGGCGGGTAAGCACGGATCCCTCCTCACAAGAACTGAAGGGCTCCCATGGATCTATTCCCCCCTTAGAAAGGGAACAGAATGTCGTAAACCTGTTGACCGTAGCGCGCCTGCTGGACATCGCTGATCTGTCCTTTGCCGCCATAGGCGATGCGCGCTTCGGCAATCTGGTCGTAATTCACGGTGTTGTCGACCGATATATCCTGCGGACGGATGATGCCGTCGATGTTAAGGATGCGGTTTTCAAAATTCACCCGCGTTTCCTGGCTTCCGCGAATGACAAAATTCCCGTTGGGGAGAACCTGCGTCACAACGGCGGCCAGCCTGACGTTGATTTTTTCCTCGCGGTTGATGCTGCCCTTGCCGTTGCTTTTCGATGACGAGTCAGCGTTCACAAGGCTCTGGTTGTCCAGCGCCTCGGGCAGGACCTGGGTCAGCTTCGTCTCGATGCCAAGCAGGTTATCAAGTCCGGCGTCCTCTGTGGCGTCGCGCGTGCGCTCTGTCTCGTTATCAAGCTCAGCCTTGTCGTTGATCTCGATCAGGACGGTCAGGATATCGCCGACGTTTGCGGCACGCTGGTCCTTGAAGAAGGCCTGGCGGTTGGAATCCCACAGCGAGTTGGGCTGGCGCAGCGCGACCTTGGGTGTGGGCATCGGCATGCTGACGGGCTGATAGCCTTCCTTGAGCTGCGGGTTCTCGATCCGGGATTGTTCCGGCGGGCTGCCGATAGCGGATAGCCTGTCCATCGTGTTGCTGCAGGCGCTCAGGCTGCACCCCAGAAGCAGGGCGAGCATGAGGCGGCTGTATCGTTTCGTGTGTTTCGTGTTCATGGTTTTCCTCCCGTGAAGATTCCGTAGATTATTCCGTGATCGTTATTTCATGATCGCCGCTGACGAAGCCTTCGATGCTGCGGTTGCTGGCGGCGTTGACAACCTGGACGCGGTCACCCTTGGACCCGCCCTGCAGGGATTTGCCCTTGGCGGTCAGGATAAGCGGGCCGTTGGCGTAAACGAGCGTTACGTTATCGCCGCGGCCGACGATCTGCGGCTTCTCAATATCGATGTCGCGTACCGGTTTGCCGGCGGCCAATATGCGGCGCGGTGTCATGCCGATCAGGTCGTCACCTTTCAGGAAGATGCCGTCGACCACGCTGACTGAATCCATGTCGATATAGGATATGTCTCCGGCGCCAATGATGTCTCCGGCGCGCAGGGCGTTTTTAATGACGGGTATTTGTACCAGACGCTGGACCTTGCCGGCGATGACAGTTTCAGTCACGGGGTTGTCGAGCGAGGGGGCCACCAGTGTGGCTTCAAAGAAGTCTTTTTGTGGATTGTAGCGCAGGCTTTTCACGGCCACAGATTCCGGCTGATCCTGCGGCAGGATCATCGAATTGTTCGTGCCGGTCAGAACAAGATTGAAAGCGCCTTCCAGGCCCTTTTCTTTCAGCCCTGCCGAGAGCGCGTCCTTTATCGAATCTTCGCTGATGATTGTTGCGGCGCGGCGGACAATGACTCGGTCCTCGGTGTTCGAAGGCTGCCAGGGAAGTTCCAGTGCTGTCGCGATTCTCAGCAAAAGAGGGGCGTTGATCACCATGTCGCTGCCGGGCAGGGGCGTGCGGCCCAAAACGCGGGCGGCTTTCTTTTCATCAAGACCGTTGAAAAGATCACCGGCCGTCAGTGTCTCGCCACTGACGATGCTTAAGGGCTTGATATCGGCAGCCAGGGCCATGTGCGCGCCCGCCAGCAGTACGACGATTCCGAGAAAGGCGCTGATAGCGAGGATCGTCAGCCTGACGGTCATATCAATATAGCGGGCTGTGGTGCTCATGGTTTGTCCCTTCCTGATTTTATATCGGCCTGTTACCTGATTTGCGTTATGGTTTGCAGCATCTGGTCGCTGGTGCTGATGACATTGGAGTTCATCTCATAGGCGCGCTGTGCCGTGATCAGGTGCGTGATCTCATCCACGATATTGACGTTTGAGTTCTCCAGCGCCCCCTGACGGACCTTGCCGAAATTCTCGTCGCCGGGGTTGCCCGTTGTCGGTGTACCGGAGGCCTCGGTTTCCTTGAGCAAATTGTCGCCGATCGCTTCCAGGCCGGTCGGGTTTACGAAGTTGGCCAGCTGTATCTGTCCGAGATTGGAAAGGGCGGTCTGGCCGCTGATCTGGGCAAAGACTTCGCCGCTTTCGTTGATCTGGACGGCCATGGCGTCCTGAGGGATAACGATATTCGGCTCAAGCTGATAGCCCTGTGAAGTCACAATTTCACCGTCCTGATTGACCTGCAGCACGCCGGAGCGTGTATAGGCGGTTTCACCGTTGGGCAGTGTGATCTGGAAGAAACCGTTGCCGGTCAGGGCGAGGTCGAGAGGGTTGTCGGTGATCTGGATCGGTCCTTGCTCGTTAATGCGATAGGTGGCGTTGATTTTCACGCCAAGGCCAAGCTGCAGACCTGAGGGCAATATAGTGCCGACGTCGGATGACTGTGCGCCGGGCCGTGCCAGGTTCTGATACACCAGATCCTTGAAATCGACACGTTGCCGCTTGAAGCCGGTGGTCGTCATGTTGGCGATGTTGTTGGATATGACATCCACGTTCATCTGCTGGGCCAGCATGCCTGTTGCGCCGATATCGAGTGATCTCATGGTCGTGCTCCTTATTTATCCATTGTTTGTTGTCTGGTGCCTTTATTTATTCGTTATCCTGTTATCATCTGGTCAGGCGCTGGATCATGCCGCGCTCGCGTTCGTGTTCACTCTGAATCATGTTCTGGGTCGCCTGATAGGAGCGCAAGACATTGAGCATGCGCGTCATCTCCAGAACGGGGTTGATATTTGATCCCTCGATCATCCCCTGCATGACGCGGGAATTTTGTGCCGGGTTGCCGGCGCTTTTTGCCTTGTAGAGGCCGTTGCCGGCTGCCTCGAGCTCCTGATCGTTTGTGAATTCAACGACCATGATCTGGCCGACGGCGCCGCTTTCCGTCGCGACGGTGCCGTCTTCGGAAATCTTGATTTCAGTCGCGTCCTTGGGGATGGTAATGGTGCTGCCGCCCGGCGAGGCAACGAGTTGCCCGGAGCCGGTCGTCAGGTCGCCGTTGGCGTTGATCTGGAAGTTGCCCGCGCGCGTGTACATGACGCCTTGCGGTGTCTGGACACCGAAATAGCCAGGGCCCTGAAGCGCGACATCGAGCGGGTTGCCGGTCTGCTGGAGCGGGCCGGAGGCGGTGGACATGTATTGTCCGTAATCCATAACCATCGACAAGGGCTGCTGCTTGCCGGCCTGCGGCGAGGGCTTGGAAAGATATTCCGTAAACACCATATTCTGCCCGCGATAGCCCGGCGTATTCATGTTCGCGATATTGTTGGAGACCATATCCATCTGCTCCTGCAGAGCGATTTGGCGCGACAATCCGGTATAAATACTGTTTTCCATGTCTTTCTTACCCGTTTTGCGTTTAATCCTGCGGCGGCTCTTTCGACTGCCTGCGTCAAGGTCAATGCAGACAACGTGCCAAGCGGTAAAATCTTTCTTTTTCAAAGGGCTGCAATTCGGAAGGGGCCGGAACCGCGCAGCGGTGGCGTATGCTGTCAGGGCTGCCGTGCTGTGCAGTGGCATTTTTTTCCTTGTGAGCATATCTGTGAATAAAAACAGGCGGTCTTCGCGATTGGCCTGAATTTTGCTAATATTGTTCGTAATATTAAGAGCTTGCCGCTGCTTATGTGGTAGGCTGATATCAGACCTCTTCGGCGTTTTCGGGAGACAATGCGTTATGGCAGCAAAGGCAGCAGCAGCCGCGGCAAATGCGGAAGAAGCCCCTGAAAGGGAAGAAGGCGCCGCCGAAGATGCCGGGGCTGAAGGGGAAAGCAAGGGCGGTTTAGGCCCTAAAAAGATCTTACTGATGGTGGTTCTGCCGCTGCTTCTTCTGGGAGGCATCGGCGCCGGGCTTTACTTTACCGGCATGCTCGATAGTTTTTTAGGCAAGAAGACGGAAAGCGGCACCGAAGCCGGCGGCGAGGCTGAAGGAAAGGGCGGAGAGCACGGCGCCGCAGGAGGGCATGGCGCGGCAGGTGGTGCTCTCACTGACGCGTTCTTCCTCCAGATCCCGAACATGCTGGTGAATTTAAGCTCCGGGGATGGACAGCCCCGTTATCTACGCCTGAGCGTGCAGCTTGAGCTGGAAAGCGAGGCCGATCTGCACGCGGTGGAAGCGGTGATGCCCCGGGTCATTGACCAATTCCAGACTTATCTGCGGGAACTGCGCGTCAAGGATCTGCGCGGCTCCGCAGGAATTTACAGGCTGCAGGCGGAATTATTGTCGCGTGTGAACGCGGCCGCATATCCGGTTGAAGTTAAAAACGTTCTTTTCCAGGAGATACTGATCCAGTAGGGCCGGACAGGCCGGCAGGATTGAAAAAGAATGAGCGACACGAAGTCGACAACAGCTCAGATGAGCCCCGAAGAACAGGCAATGATGGCCGATCTGGACAAACCGGCCGGCGGTGAAGCTACGCCTGAATTCGAGGGCGGCGGCGAAGAAAGCGGCACCCGCATTCTCAACCAGGACGAGATCGACAGCCTGCTGGGCTTCGACGATGATTCTTTAGGCTCGGAGGAAACCTCGGGTGTCATGGCCCTGATCAATTCGGCCATGGTGAACTATGAACGCCTGCCGATGCTGGATATTGTTTTCGACCGGCTTGTGCGCCTGATGTCAACCTCGCTGCGCAATCTGACGTCCGATAACGTGGAGGTCAGCCTGGACCAGGTGTCTACGGTGCGTTTTGGAGATTATATGAATTCCATCCCGCTGCCGGCGATGCTCTCTGTCTTCAAGGCGGAAGAATGGGACAATAACGGTCTTCTGGTTACGGACAGCGCTCTTATTTATTCGGTGGTCGATGTTTTGCTGGGCGGCCGCAAGGGCACGCCCGCGATCCGGGTCGAGGGACGCCCCTATACGACAATTGAAACCAAACTGGTTGAGCGTATGGTGGGTGTAGCCCTGAGCGATCTGTCTTCGGCTTTTGACCCGCTTTCTCCGGTTAGCTTCTCGCTCGACCGTATGGAGACAAATCCGCGCTTTGCGACAATCACCCAAAGCGGCAATGCCTGCGTTCTTGCGCGCCTGCGCGTGGATATGGGCGACCGGGGCGGCCGGATCGAAATCCTGATCCCCTACGCCACACTGGAGCCGATCCGTGAATTGCTGCTCCAGATGTTCATGGGCGAGAAGTTTGGCCGGGACTCCATCTGGGAGAGCCACCTGACGCAAGAGCTTTACAAGACCGAGGTTCAGCTGCAGGCGATACTGGGCGAAAAAGCCGTATCCCTGCAGGAGATGCTCAACTGGAAGGTGGGGACGCGGATTTTCTTCAATACACGCATAAACGACGAGCTGGAAATGCGCTGCGGCGATTTTGCGATGTTCAAGGGGCCGGTCGGGCACAAACAGGGCAACATAGCTGTTCGCATAGAGAAATACATACCTCCTGAGAAGGATGATAACCAATGAGCGGACCGGCGCTATCCATGGTGATTGACGCAGTTATGATTGTTCTGCTGTTGGCAACGGTTCTTTTTGCCGCCCGCCTGGCGCTGCATCTTAAGAAGTTCAATGCGGGCCGCAAGGATCTCGATCGGCTGGTACGCGATCTGGGGTCCCAGATCGAGAAGGCGGAAAAGGCGATCGGCGGACTGCGCGCAACGGCACGTGAATCGGGGCGCGATCTGCAGACCCTGATCAACCAGGCCATCGCCATTTCCGAAGAGCTTCAGCTGATGGAAGAGGCCGGCGACAACATGGCGTCGCGTCTTGAAAAGCTGGCCGAGAAAAACGGCAAGATTGCTGCCGTGGCGCCCAAGGGCACGGCCGGGTTTTCGATCCGCGATCCTGAGTTTGAAAAGGGCGAAACCGGAAGCGAGGCGTTCGACGACGAGGACGAGGAGTCGACAGCGGATTCCGGTTTTCAGAGCCGTGCCGAAAAGGAGCTTTATGAGGCCCTGCGCAGCGGCGGAAGAAAAGCAGGCGCAGGCCGCGTATCATGAAAATCTATAGCCATATAAGAATGCTGTCGCTTCTGGTGGCAGTTTCCTTTCTGTCTTTCAGCGTGCGTGTTGGTGAACTGGTCGTAGGCTTGAGCGCCAGCGGCACTGCTTTCGCGCAGCCGGAAGTGAAGGAAGTCCAGGAAGGCGAGGCTGCCGCATCGCCGCCGCCGTTGCCTGCTGTCGTCAGCGAAAAAGCCGAAGGACAGATGCCTGATCTTCCCGCTCTGCCGGAAACCGCAGGCAAGGCAGCCGATTCAAAAGATTCCAAGGCTACGGCGGCGGAGGGCGGGGAAAAGAAGGCTGATGTGGCTCAAGACGCCGCTGCGGGCACGAAGTCGGACAAAGAGGCCGGCAAAGATACAAAAGAGACCGCTGCCGCTGATGAGAAGGATGAAAAGAAAGATAAAAACTGGCGCGATGCCGGCGATACCGATATCGAGTATTCAGCGGCGCAGGAAGGTCTGTATAAGGACCTGGCTGCCCGCCGCGCGGCGATCGAAAGCCAGGAAAAGCAACTGGCGACGCGTGAGGCTCTGCTCAGAGCGGCGGAGCGAGAGTTGGATCAGAAGCTGCAGGAGCTCACCACCATTCGCGGCGAGATCGAGGGGCTTCTGAAGAAGCAGTCGGACGAGGAAAACGCCCGCATTCTCAGTCTGGTTAAGATCTACGAGGGTATGAAGCCCAAGGATGCGGCGCGTATTTTCAATACGCTCGACCTTGATGTGCTGATTACGGTGCTGACCCACATGTCCGAAAAAAAATCCGGGCTGATCATGGCGGAAATGACGGCGGAACGGGCCCAGACTGTCACTATCATGCTGGCCCAGCAGAAGCAGTTGCCCGCCCTGCCGGTGCAGTAGGCCCCCGGCTTTTTGTCTTACGGTAAATTAACAACGCGGATTATAGCCCTCTTTCCCGCCTTGGCTGTCGGAAGCCTGTGTGATTTATGCTAAAATCCGGAGACCGTTACGACTTTGACGGCGTATTTTTTATAATTCTCTCACTCCGGGGACTGAAGCCGTGATCCGGTTCTTTGTCTTGTTCATAACAATGCTGGTTTTGGGAGGCGTCTGCACTGTGCAGGCGGCGGAGACTGTGGCCGTGCGCCTCAGCCCGAAGGACGGTTACACCCGCCTTGTTTTCGACTGGCAGGTCCCCGCAAAATTCAGCGCCACTCAGGACAGCAGCGGATTGGTCCTGACCTTCGACCGTGCCGCCCAGTTCGATCCTGCTTCTGTTTCAGGCCTTCAGGGCAGCCGCATCAGCGCCCTCTCTGCCGTGTCGGCACCGGGCGCCCCGCTAAGTGTGCGGATTGCCATGACGCCGGGCAGTCAGCCGCGCTACCTCGCCGTCGGTAACCGTGTCATCGTCGATGTGATGAGCGGGGAGTCGGCAAAAACGATTACCGCCACCACGCCCGTTTCGCCGCCTGTCTTGCGGTCCCCCTCATCTGC
>JANWLB010000058.1 GCA_025451095.1 Alphaproteobacteria bacterium | reverse complement strand
GCGCCTCAAAACGCAGAACAGGTCCTATGAAGGCTGATGGGAAAGAACCGCATTTCTGGCAGCCGGTTCCGCGACAGAGGCCTGCTGATCGAGAATCTGCACCGTCACCGCAGGTGGAGGCGGAGCCAGAGCGGGCCGCGTTCTGCTGCTTGCAAGATCGGCCTGGGCCACAAGAAGGTTTGTGACCTCCGATTCCAGCGTGCGGCGTTTTTCGGCAATCGTCGTCTCCAGGGAATTCAGAGCGGTCTGGCGCGTCGTCAGACTTGTGCGCAGGGCCACAATACGATCAATGACTTTTTGCATACGCTCAGGATGGTCAATCCGCCCTCTGACAGACGCCTCCTGCGCCATATGAGCAGCAGCTGTTGCGTCTGCCCGGATCCCTTCGACATGATCTCGGAAAGACTCCGTAACGCGTGTCGTGCGCCAGGAATCCAGAGCGAGACCCGCCGTCGCTAACGCCCTTTGATAATGCGGCATTTCCGCGATCAGTATTGATTGCAGGGATATATTGTTATCCTCAATGGCCTGATTCATTTCGGCAAGATCGTCGGTTCCCAGAATGGTTTCCGCCCGGCCTAATTCAACAACCTTGAGCTTATGGCTCAGATTGTCGCCAACGCTTTCCTTCGCTCTTAAGGCCTCATGCGCTTCAAAAGTCTGCTCACGGTCAGCCGCAGCCTGCAACGCAGGAATTTCATCTTCGTATATGCGGCGCAAAATTTCCCGCCCGGCGCTCAGTCCAAGCGTCGCTTTTGTATAGGCGCTGTAATTGGCCCGCGCCAGGTTGCCGATCCTGCCCAGAACGACCGGAACATGCTGTTCCGCGGCTTTCAGATTTCCTATCTGGTCCGATGATTTGACCACGGCGTCGCGTATACGGTCTTCGACTTCCTCCGGCGTAAATCTGGGTTGCATTTTACGGCGGATGAACTCCCGGGCGCCCACGGCGCCCCCCGCTGTTGCCGCCGCCCAGAAGGGGCCCGTCAAAATAGTCATGGCGGCGCCTGTCACCAGCGTTGCCTTGTTACGCATCACGACCCGTCCGCCATTACGGATGATATCGCTCAGACTGTCCTGCAGCCTTTCAAGATCGAACTCCGCCATGGTATCAAGGCATTCCTGAACAGGCGTGCGAAACACGCCATGGGGTTCCGATGACATCTCCAAAATGATCTGGGCTGTCACCTGCGACACCTCGGTCATGGCGTCATCGCAATATGCGCGTGCGGCATCGACGCTGCCGGTGTCAAAACCCGCTATGATGGCATCGAGCTGCGCCCTGGCCTCTCCTGTTGTGGTGGCGTATTCAGGGATCCTGAAACGATCCGGGCTTGCACTCCCATCTCTCACGCTCATGTCCGTCTCCTCAATCTCTCTTTAAACATAATCGATTAACATAATTTAATTAAAGCTGTCAAACATGCTTACATGCTGACCCGTATTCCTCCGCCGGGGGGCGCTTCACCGGCAGAAGATTCTCCGGCGGGCTTTTCCGGCTTCGGCCTGTTCATAAATTTCTCTATGCCCGGCGGCATAATCAGCTCCTTTTCGTGATCCCAATGGCTTTCACTTTTCCCGGCCGTTTTGATTTCCCAATCCCTGCACAGCTTCCCAAAAAGTACGCCGGAAGCAGGGAGACGTCCCTCCATAAACGCGACCTGGAGCCGTTCAGTCTCGGCGGGCGCCATACCCGATACGCTGACGGCATCCGCAATCAGGGCAAACGCTTTGCGTATGTCACGGGCGCGATTCAAACCCTGCTGCCTGTTGGATGCGCCGTGCGTATAAATTGCCGCTACTCTTTCCAGAGACCCCGTCGCAAAAAGCGCCTTCCCAAATTCTCTGAACAGTGATTTATCCGGCCCTTCGGGCAGGCGGCTCATGTGATCATCAAAAATTTTGTGCTGTCTTTCAAGGTAGCGCGTGGGCGCAAAGGCTGTGTTGCGACCGGCATAAGCAAGACAGGCCCACGCCCCCAGAGAAAAACATGATTTTAAAAACGCTTTCGTCCATTTATGTACGCCGTAGTTATACTTTTGATGATTGATATCGCACGCTTCAAACTCATTTTTCAGAGACCATGCCAGCACCAGAGTATAGTTTTTGAGCGCCTCAGCGGCCTCGCGGAAAACCGCCGATATCTGCAGCTTCTCTGCACCCCCGTCAAAAGGGCCCTCCTTTGCAGCCGCCGTAACAACGGCCTCATCGGCGCCAGCTATATGCTGAAGAACCTCCTTCATGTAATTTGTCTGTCCTGCGCATGAGACCTGCAATGCCATGCCGTGGGTTCTCCTTGCGACCTCGCGCGCACGACTGTCAAAAATCCCGCCCGTCAGGATCAGGCCACGCGCCGCCACCAGAGGCATACCCTCATGATCGAACGGAATCCCCGCCGATTCCCCCGCATCCCGGAAATGAGCCGCCCCCTCTTCCTGGGGAAATGCGACCTCCTGGCCGCCCATCTTGCGCTCGGATGTTTCAAAGCGCGCGCAGTAATGGACTGCATCGAAGAAACAGGCCGAGCGCAGCACAGGCTGCGGATCCTTCATGAACAGGCTGCCCTCCAGGCGCGTGTAGCGCTCCACCGTCCACAGCTTCGTATCAGGATTCTTCCACGCCTCCAGCCACTGCGGAAGCACGCCGTTTTCATCGTGCGTAAATGCTCCCGTGCGGAAAACGTCGTGTCCCTGATCCGTGATCGCGAGAACCGTCTGCTTCAGATCGGGCGACGCCGTCAGGCTGTAGAGCTGAAGAGCTGTTCCCGTGTGAGAGGGCGACATAACCTGATCCTGCATTTTTTATATGTAAAAAAGGATACGTGAATGATTAGCGACGACTTCTGTTTTCTGTCAATAAAAATCGCCCGCCGGTAATTGGGGGTCTTTCTTTTGTTCTGTTTTTGTTCTTTTTACGCCATAGTGAACTCATGCAGCCCGAATCCCAGCTGAAATGGCTCTTTCTCGACCTGAACAGCTATTTTGCCAGCGTCGAACAGCAGGAGCGCCCCGAACTCCGGGGTCGTCCCATCGCCGTGGTGCCGATGGAGACGGATTCCACCTGCGCCATCGCCGCCTCACGCGAGGCGCGGGCTTACGGCGTCAAGACCGGCACGATGATTTTTGAAGCCAAGCGCCTGTGCCCGCGCCTGATCTGCGTGCCCGCACGCCACAGAATCTATGTGGACTACCATCACCGCGTCATCGACGAAGTCATCCGCCACGTGCCGATCGACCGGATATGGTCGATCGACGAGCTGGCCAGCCGTCTGCCACCCCGGTTGCGTAATCGCGAAGACGCTATCGCCGCCGCGCAGCGACTCAAGCAGGGGATGAGGAAAAATATAGGAGCCTGCATCACCTGCTCCATCGGAATCGCACCCAACAGTTTTCTGGCCAAGATCGCGACTGATTTGCAAAAGCCTGATGGCCTCGTGATTCTGGAGCCCGGCGCCCTGCCCGGCCCGCTTCTGGACCTGAAACTCAAAGACATCCCCGGGATCAATGTGAGCATGGAGCGCCGCCTGATACAGGCGGGAATCACGTCGGTGGAACAGCTCTGGACCGTGCCGCCCAAACATGCCCGGCAGATATGGGGCAGCGTCGCGGGTGAGCGGTTCTATTACAATCTGCACGGCTATGACATTCCGGTGCTGGAATCCGACAACACCTCCTCGGTCGGCCATTCGCGCGTCCTCGATCCCGCCCTGCGCCATCCCGCCGCCGCGCGGCTGATTGCAAGGCGCCTGGCGATCAAGGCGGCGGCGCGTCTGCGCCGAAAGGAAAACTATGCCACCTCATTTTACATGAGCGTGCGCACAACGGACAAACAGAGATGGGATTCAGAAATCCGCATGGAGCCTTCGCAGGATAATTTTTCTTTTCTCGAAGCACTCGACAGTTTATGGGCGCTCATGCTGGCCGAGCTGCGGCCACAGGCGATCAAGAAAGTCTCCCTTACCCTGACACGCTTGCGTCAGAATCATGAAATGACGAACGACCTGTTCACAACCTCGTCACCCGCGATTCAGAAAACCCTCCGTCGCCGCGAAGACCTTTCGCGCGTCATGGATATTATCAACGACCGATACGGCGCAGAAACCTTGCGCCTGGGGGCCGCGCCGTGCAGCAACGCCGGCTCTTTCGGCACCAAAATCGCTTTTTCCCGAATTCCCGACCGGGCCGAGTTTCACGAATAACTGGCCAAAAACGACGGCCCTTTGTATAAGATGGCCGGATGAAAAAAGCGAACATCCTGATCTATCAGGATTATACCCACAATCACGGCCTGCTGTACCAGGCCCTGTGCTCCTGCCGGGGCGTGAATGATGTCGGATTCTGCGACGCCGCCGACATACACGGCGGCATTCTGGATGAATCCGTCGCCCTGCTGGTCATGCCCGGCGGCGCCGACCTTTTCTACGCTGAAAAACTGAACGGCGCGGGCAACCGGATCATCCGCGCTTACGTCGAAAAAGGCGGCGCCTATCTCGGCCTGTGCGCCGGCGCCTATTACGGCTGCGCGGCGCTGGACTGGGCGCGCGCAAGCGATGACGAGATTGCCGGCCCGCGGGAGCTTGCCTTCTTTCCCGGCACGGCCGAAGGTCCCGTAAATGACTTTATAGGGAACAACAGCTTTAAAGATTCATGGCATGCCGCGCCTGAAGTTTTTTATGACGACGGCGCCATAAAGATAAAAACAAAAATTCATTACAATGGCGGCTGCGTGTTTATACCGTCCGCCGCCGGTTCCGGGTTTACCGTTCTGGCCCGCTACACGGCCCTGCCCGGCCAGCCCGCCGCCATCGTCGAATGCCGGGCGGGCGCCGGAAAAGCGATTCTCTGCGGTCCGCACATAGAGAACACCGGCGACGGCCTGCTGCGCCGCCTCCACCGCCACCGCAATCCGGCTTACGAGCGGGAGAAAAGCGTGGCGGAGGAACTGAAACCCCACGACACCTACGCCCGCGAGCTATGGAAGAGCGTTCTGGCGCGCTGCGTGGAAGAGAGCCCCCGGTGAAACGCGCCCTGAAACGGATCGTGGTCTATAATGACCTGAACGCCCGCACATCTATATCCGGGCTGTTCCCTTTCCTTGAGAAATCGTTCCCGCACCTGCCGGTGGAAACCGCCGACACGGCTTCCTTTCTGGACTGCCTGAAAGATCATGACATCATGGCTGTCATCCCCGGCATCTACGGCGAGGAATGCCGTTACTATGACCTTTTCGGCGGCGACCGGGGGATGAAGGCGATTGAAGATTTCGTGCAAAAAGGCGGCCTCCTGATGACCTTGTGCGCGGGCAGCTATCTGGTGGCGAACAAAACGGAATATATGCCGCCCTGGGGACCATCGAAAGAACGCGTCAACGCGTCCCCTCTGTTCAACGCCGTCGCCATCGGCCCGCTGGCCGGATTGGCGCAGAAGCCGGAAAAAGACCTCTGGTACAGCGACTGCAGTGTTGTTTCCGTCTCTTATAAAAAGCCGGACGGGCGCTGGGAGAAAACCGGGATTGCCTACGGAAACGGCCCGGCGCTGATCCCTCACACGCAGCCGCCCGATTTTGAAACGCTGGCCTGTTACGACGAAATTCCCGGCCGTCCCGTCGCCGCCGCCTGGCAGACACGCGGCCAGGGTGCCGTCATGTGGCTGGGCGTCCTGCCTTACATCCAGTATCAGCCTGCCGAAAGAACAAGCAAAATCGAGGCGCTGCGGCAGTTGATGGAAAACCTGATGCCGCACGAAACCGGACGGCATGAGTTCTGGAACAGCCTGGTCGGCCGCATCGAAAAGCATCTCTCTGGCACCGGCCCCTCAACCGGCGGCACTCGCAAAAAACTTGTACAGGACATGGGTTTATGTTAACCAGTGCGCTGTAGCCGCCGGAGAACAGCCTTGCCTCTGACAGAAAAAAAACTCGGACCCCGTTTTCGCCAGGCCTGCCTGAATGGCGTGGCTGAAATCGTTCTTGCCGGCGCATATGTCTTCAGCCGCGCACACAGGGCTCTCGATCTGCCGGGCAATGTTATTGCCGACTTCCTTAAGGAGAATGACCTCTATTACATGCCGGACCGGGATTACGCCGAAGCCATCAGGGATCACCTGATCCCGATCCAGGTCATTGAGCACCTTGCCGACATAGACGGGATTCAGACTCTTTGCCTAAACCCGCCCGACAAGGATGTCATTCTTTACGCCCAGAAAAACGAAAAGGGATCGGTCTCGATAAAATTTGAATACCTGCCGCCACTCGGCCGCATGTTTGCGTTCAGCAGGGCTCTTCACCGCTCGGAATGCCATCCCGGATTCAAGCTCACCCTGACAGCCGACATACAAAGGCAGCGCCATCAGCCTGCCAGCACCTGCTTCACGACGATGGTTTTCCGCGAACTGAAGCCCGGCCTTTACGCCAACGATCTTTGCGTAGGCGACGCGTTCCTGACCAATATGATCGGCTCGGACGACCCGGAGAGCTTTCTGTCTTTCCTGGGGCAGCGTCTTCAGCCGCCCGACAGAACACTCGTCCCGCACATGGCATGACGTCAGCATCGCGCAAATCGCCCCTTCATATCATCGGCGGCGGACTGGCCGGCAGCGAAGCCGCGTGGCAGGCGGCACAGGTGGGCGTGTCCGTTGTCCTTCACGAAATGCGGCCGCAGCGCCAGACTCCCGCGCATAAAACCGACGGGCTGGCGGAACTGGTCTGCTCAAATTCCTTCCGCTCCGACGACGCGGAAAACAACGCGGTAGGCCTGCTGCATGAGGAAATGCGCCGCTGCCATTCCCTGATCATGCGCGAAGGTGATAAAGCTGCCCTGCCTGCGGGCGGCGCACTGGCCGTCGACCGCGACATATTTTCCGCCGGGGTGACGAAAGCCCTGCAGGAACATCCCCTGATAACGATCGAGCGCGGCGAGGTCCCGGGCCTTCCGCCGCCGGACTGGTCCAGCGTGATCATTGCCACCGGCCCCCTGACATCTCCGGGGCTGGCCGAATCCATCCGCGCCCTCAGTGGAGAGGACGCCCTGGCCTTTTTCGACGCCATCGCCCCTATCGTCCACACCGAGAGCATCAATGAGGATATCGCCTGGCGCCAGTCGCGCTACGACAAGGCAGGCCCTGCAGGCACCGGCAAGGATTACATCAACTGCCCGCTCGACCGCGATCAGTATTACGCTTTTGTTGAAGCCCTTCTGGCTGCCGAAAAAACGGAGTTCAAGGAATGGGAAAAGGACACGCCCTATTTTGAGGGCTGCATGCCGGTCGAAGTCATGGCGGCGCGCGGCCCCGAGACGCTGCGCTTCGGACCGATGAAGCCGGTGGGCCTGACCGATCCGCGTACGGGCAGACGCCCTTATGCGGTGGTCCAGCTCCGGCAGGATAATGCACTGGGCACGCTGTACAACATGGTCGGCTTTCAGACCAAAATGAAATACGGCGCGCAGGGGACCGTCTTTAAAATGATCCCCGGCCTTGAAGAAGCCGTGTTCGCCCGGCTGGGCGGCCTGCACCGCAACACCTTCATTAATTCACCACGGCTGCTGGATGGCGCCCTGCGCCTGAAAGCCCAGCCCCGCCTGCGCTTTGCGGGCCAGATTACGGGCTGTGAAGGCTATGTCGAGAGCGCCGCCATAGGCCTTCTGGCCGGGCGCCTGGCCGCCGCCGAACTCCTGGGCACGCTCATGACGCCGCCGCCGCCAACGACCGCCATGGGGGCGCTTTTGAATCACATTACGGGCGGTGCCAACGCCGAGATTTTTCAGCCGATGAACATCAATTTCGGTCTCTTCCCCCAACCGGAAGAAGAGATCAAAGGTAAACGGGCCGACCGCAAGAAAGACAAAAAGAAAGCAATAACGGGACGAGCCCTGGCTGATCTGGGTCACTGGCTGGCGGCGCAGGACAAAAAGGCCGCCTGAATTTTCTGTGAAATGAATTAGTACGTGCCGGGTTGCAGGCCGAGAACGTAGGACGTCTGCTCCAGAATACCACGCGTCTGCACGGCCGCGTTTTGCACCTGATCCGGACTGTTGTCCGAAAGAAGTTTCAGCCCTTCAAGTTTTTTCTGCGCCAGCGCGGAAAGATCAACGATATCCTGCGGCAATTGCCGGGAAGAATCGACCGTCTCTTCCACCTGCGGGCGGGACGGATCGGTGCGAAAAAGCTTCAAGAATGAAAATGTCGACAGGCCTGGTATCAGCGCCATAACTTGGAAATCCCCATAGAAAAACCCAACAACCCATTTTAATTATAAAAACAGATACTTTCTAAGTTATTAACAGTCAAAGGTTTTATGGCATTTCAGCGAAATCCAAAGAATAGACGCAACAGAAAACCCGCCGGCGGATGGCTCAGGCGCGCATCGAACAGGTCGCCTTCAAGCCGCTCGATCCGCCTTAAATAAAGACGGGTCAGCGCCGCCGAGGATTTCAGAAACCCTGAAAGCTCTTTATCCGGCGGCAAACCGGCCTGTACCTTCACGGCAAGCGTTCGCGCCAGCTTTTTCAGAGCCTCCCGCCCTGACCGGGGCAGGTTGTCTCTGGTCACGCCGTAGGTCTGCATCATGTCGGCCGGCAGCAGGCATCGTCCCTGCCCGGTATGAAAGGGCACCGCCCGCAGCAGACCCGTGAGCGCATAGGCACGCGATACCACGCCGATCTGCGCTTCCCCGCCCTGCTCCCCCAGGACATTCAAGACCAGCCGGTTTAGCGGCGCTGTCGTCGACTCTGCGTAGTTTTCCAGCATCTCCAGATTTTCCATCGGTGTGTTGTCCAGATCGCGGGCACGCGCATCGATCAGAGCATCGAACGCCATGCGCGGCAGACTGAAATCACGAATGGTCTGCTGCAACTCCGTTATGATTTCATGCGCAGGCACATCTCCGCCCTCGTAAATGCCGGCCACGGCGTCGCGCCACCATTGCAGGCGGATCATCCCCATTCGCGGCTCCGAAACGACTTCCCGCGTTTTAGAAATTTCATAATTAAATGCGAACAGCGGCCATAGCGCCACATGACGCCTGCCCGGTGACGCAAGCCCTACCAGAAAGCGGTCGCGATCATGCTGCCGGACGATCGCCTGAGAGGATTGAAAAGTTCCTTGCCGGGCCATGAATCTTTGCACTTGAACGGTTGCTGAACTCAGGAAAGAATATATGCAATTGACCATAATTTCAAAGACCGAAAAGAAAGTGAGCGATCATGACCTTCGAGCTTCCCCCGCTGCCCTACGCCTATGACGCGTTGCAGCCCTTCATGTCCAAAGAGACGCTGGAGTTCCATCACGACAAGCACCACAAAGCCTATGTCGACAAGGGCAATGAGCTGATCAAAGGCACAGGCCTTGAATCGAAATCGCTCGAGGAAGCCATGGTCGCCGCCTTCAAAGACAAGGCCAAGGCCGGTCTTTTCAACCAGCTGGGCCAGCATTTCAACCACATCCATTTCTGGCACTGGATGAAGGCGGGTGGCGGCGGCAAGAAGATTCCCGGTACGCTGGAAAAGAAAATCCAGTCCGACCTCGGCGGCTTCGATACATTTCGCGGCAAGTTCATTGAGGCAGGCGTTACGCAGTTCGGCTCCGGCTGGTGCTGGCTTGCACTTGATAATGCCTCGGGCAAGCTGGAGATCATGAAAACACCGAACGGTGAAAACCCGGTCGCGCACGGCAAGACCGCCCTGCTCGGCTGCGACGTGTGGGAGCATTCCTATTACATCGATTACCGCAACGCGCGGCAGAAATATCTGGAGGCTTTCTTGGACAGCCTGGTCAACTGGGATTATGTCGGCCAGCTTTGGGAAAAAGGCCCCATGAAGATCGCCGCATAACCCTTTTTGAAAACAGGATAAAAGAGCCGGCGATTGCCGGCTCTTTTTTTGGGAGCTCGCATAGACAGACAGAATCGTGTACGATCTAAAAAAATTAATAAACTGAACAACAGGGAAAACCACCGGTGTAGAATGGCGAAGTTACGGGCTGCCGTAATTACTGACATTCACTATGGATTCGACAAGGGACCGAAGCTGGGCTCCAAGGCGCCGCGCCTTATGGATTACTTCGTCAAAGCCGTCGGCAAACTCAAGTACAAGCCCGATCTTGTTGTCGACGGAGGCGACCGCGTCTCCCACAAAAGCAAGGAAGACGACCGCCGCTACATGACGGAACTCAAGGCCAAGTTTAACGCCCTGGCCGCGCCCGTCTATCACATCGTCGGCAACCACGACGTCAAGAACCTCAGCCGCCAGGACAACGAAGACATCCTCGGCTGCCCGGCCACCTCCTACAGCAAGGATATCGGCGGCTATCACCTGGTCTTCTGGAACCCTTATGTCAGTAACGGCGGCCTCGGGCTGGCCATGGACGATGCAGATCTTGAATGGCTGCATAACGACCTTCAGGCCACCGACAAGCCCACTGTTGTCTTTTCGCACATACCCCTGTTCAACGAAGCTATGGACGACAGCGAAATGTCGACATGGAGCGGTGAAATCGCCACGCGCTTTTTTTATCCCGACAGCCGCACGATCCGCCGCATTCTGGAAGACTCAGGCAAGGTCGTTCTGTGCATGAGCGGCCACCTCCACCGCAAGCGGCATAAGGAGATCAATGGCATCCATTACATCTCTCAGCAATCATTCACGCATGAGCACCAGAAGAAGTACCGCGTGCCGAGCCGCGCCTGGTCGATCCTGGACATGGAAGATGATAAAATTACCGTAAGCATGCAGGGCAAGGTTAGAAAAACCTATGAGCTGACAGCCCGGCCAGTTACGCCGGCCAATACGTCTACACCACCGGCAGCAGGGCCGCCGCCACCGGACGTCCTTCAGCCATAAGCACGTTATAGGTGCGACAGGCCGCGCCCGTATCCATGACCTCAAGAATAATTCCCTTTTGCTTCAGAGCCTGCCTGAGCCCGGCCAGAAGCAGTGCCGGCTGCGCGCCGCAGCCCAGCAAGACGATCTCCGGCCGCGGCAGGCGTTCGGTTATCTGTGAAAAATCATCTTGTGTAAGCTGGGCAGGATCGCGCGCGGCAGCCCAGGGCAGGGTCTGGTCAGGAAAGACCAGAAAGGCGCCCTCATATCGCTTGCCATTAATGCGAAAACCCCCGGAGCTGTAGCCCTGTATGACCTGCAGCCCGGGCGCAATCAGAGGCGTGATATCCATGGCGCGCCTTTGTTCTGAGTTTGAGTTAAGCGGTTTTGCCCTTTACGGCTTCGCCCTGCGGCTCCGGGCTGGGACGCAGCTTGAGATAGTACAGAGACGGCGACGAAACGAAATAGGAGGAATGCGTGCCGATCAGGATACCGAGGAACAGCGCCGAGACGAAACTGCGGATCACCTCGCCCCCGAACAGCCACAGCGCCAGAAGCGCCAGAAGAGTCGAGCCGGAAGTCATGATCGTGCGCGGCAGGGTGGAGTTGATCGAATAATTGATAATGTCCTGCATGGGCATTTTCTTGTATTTGCGCAGAGTTTCACGCACGCGGTCAAAAATAATGACGGTTTCGTTGATCGAATAACCCGCAACGAGAAGAATCGCTGCCAGGGTGGAAAGATCAAAATGCATCTGCGTCAGCGAGAACAGGCCCAGAATGCCCACCACGTCGTGGATCAGCGCCAGCATCGAGCCGACGCCGTACTGCCAGTTAAACCTTATCCAGATATAGCCCATGATGCCGCACATCGCAGTAAGCACGGCCATCAGGCCCGCCCTTTTCAGTTCCTTGCCCACCTGCGGCCCGACGAATTCCGTGCGGCGGTAATCGACCTTGCCGGGAGCAAAGGTCTGATCAAGCGCGGCCTTGACCTTGTCGATCGCCGCCTTTTGCGCCTCAGAGCCGCCATCCTGCTGCGGAAAGCGGATCATCAGAGAGCGGCTGCCGCCGAACTCCTGCAGGGAAACGTCGCCAAGATGAAGCTCGTTCAGCTGCAGGCGCAGCGCGGCAAGATCGGGGTCCGCGGGCGTTTCAACCTCGATGATTGTGCCGCCGGAAAAATCGATACCGAAATTCAGCCCCTTGATCGCCATGCAGGTGAACGATCCGCCGATAATGATCAGGCTGGCCATGAACGCGTAAAATCGATGCCCGAAAAAGTCGATTTTCGTATTATCGGGGATGAGCTGGATGAATTTGATGATCATGAGACTGCCTGCCTTGCCTATACCGGAATGACCTTGGGCCGCTTCCAGTTCAGCCATGTGAGAACGATCAGCCGCGTCAGCATCAGGGCCGAGAAATACGAGGTCACCACCCCGATGCACATTGTTACCGCGAAGCCTTTGATC
>JANWLB010000057.1 GCA_025451095.1 Alphaproteobacteria bacterium | reverse complement strand
GCTTCGTTCATAGGCGTCTTCCAGGCCGTCATAAAGCATATGATCAATCACGGGCGCCTGACCCATTTTCAGGCCGGCGCGTAGCCGCGTCAGAAGATGGGGCGCGTTGGTCATGCTCTCCATCCCGCCTGCGACAGCAATGTCCGTGCTTCCCGCCCGAATCTGGTCATGTATCATGGTGAGTGCGCGCAGCCCCGATCCGCACATTTTGTTAACCGTGGTGCAGGGCACGGCGGCGGAAAGGCCTGCACCGAAGGCGGCTTGTCGCGCCGGCGCCTGACCCAGCCCGGCTGGCAGGACGCAGCCCATGGCGACATCATCGATATCGCCGGCCGGCACCCCGGAACGGTTCAGCGCCGCGCGGATCGCGGCGGCGCCCAGCTGCGGCGCGGTCAGGGATGACAGGTCGCCCTGAAGCCCGCCGATCGGCGTACGGGCCATGCCAACAATGACAACCGGGTCGCGGTTCGGATCAGTCATCTCTGGAGCGCCTTCTTTTTTTACCTTCGCGCAAAGGAAGGCCGAGCCATCCTTTGCGCCAGAAGAAAAACAGGAGGATTCCGGCAACGAGAGCCATCAGACTTAAGACGAACGGGTAGCCGTAAGTCCACTCAAGCTCCGGCATGTTCCAGGGTGAGCGCTGCGGGTCGAAATTCATGCCGTATACGCTGGCGATGAAGCTCAAGGGAATGAAGATGGTGGAAATAATGGTCAGGACCTGTATGACCTCGTTCATCTTGTTGCTGATGCTGGAAAGATATATCTCAACCAGGCTGGACGAGCGCTCCCGATATGTTTCAAGAAAATCGAGTATCTGGATCAGATGGTCGTAGCAGTCCCGCAGATAGGGCCTTGTCTCCTCGCGGATGAGATGATAGTCGACCATCAGGCCGTTGATCATTTCGCGCATGGGCCAGATTGTATGCTTTATATAATGAAGGTCGCGCTTTATGCTGTGCGCCCTGGAGATCTGGCGGCGGTCCGGACGCGCCACCACATCGTCCTCGATCTCGTCCAGCTTGCGCCCGTAATATTCCAGCACCGGGAAATAGCCGTCGATGACAGCGTCAATCAGGGCATAGGCGACATAGTCGGGCAGAGAGAATTTCACCCGGCGCCCTTTGCCGTGGCGTATGCGTTCGCGTACCGGATCGAAACAGTCGCCGTCCGGCCGTTCCTGAAAGGTAATAACGAAATTTTTTCCGAGGAACAGGCTTATCTGCTCAACATTCAGCGTATCATCAATAAGGCGCCCCATCGGAATCACGACGAATATATAATCACTGAATTCCTCGGTTTTCGGCCTCTGGTGGGTATGCAGCACATCCTCAAGCGACAAAGGATGCAGATTGAACAGGGCACCCAGCTTCTCGATCATGTCGGTGGATCCCAGACCGTCGACATTCAGCCATGTGACCGGCCATTTCTGGAGATAGGGCAGAACATCCTCGGGTTTGGCCGGCGTGCTTTCAACAATATTGTCGAGGTCGAAAGCCATAAGATGCATGCGGGAAAAAGGGGCATCCGGCGGGGGGACCAGCGTTCCCGGGGCGGTGCCGGGTTTGTGTCGTGTCTGCGCGGTTATTTTTCTTTTTACAGGCATGAAATGACGGCGCCTTTCGGGATGTCTGATTGCCAGATCCTGATATTAAAGGGGAAAGGCTGCCGCAGGGCAACGGCAATTAAGGCCATGCGCGTCTTGTTATGACTTCTGTCCGCCGTCGCCATCAGCCGCCACCGGCAGGAGCCGGCGCAGACGTCGGTGTGCCAGCGGGATGCGCCGCATGGTATAAAGCCACAGAGGCGTCAGGGTCAGGCTCAACGCGATCAGTGTGACCATGTATTTATAGGCGTCGGGCTGCAGCGCGTTGATACTTAAGCCCAGCGCCGCAAGGACAAAGGAAAACTCTCCGATCTGGCCCAGAGCCGTGCCGATGGTCAGCGCGTCGTGACGTGACAGGCCCGCCCGCCGCAGTATAGCGATATTCACGACGGTTTTAAGGGTCATGATGAGAAGCAGCATGGCTGCCAGCGCCCAGAAATGCTTAACGATGAAGTGCATATCGAGCAAAAGCCCGACCGACAGGAAAAAAACCATCATCAGCACGTCAAAGATCGGCCGGGCATGATGCTCAAGCTTTTCCTTGTCCTGCGTGCTGCCGATGATCAGTCCGGCCAGGAACGCGCCGTAGGATGCGGACAGGCCCAGCGCGCCGGACAGGGCCGCGCCGGAAAAGCAATAGGCCAGGGCCTTGATCACCGTCTGGCTGCTGTCTGTGATCAGGGGCGTTTTGTTGCGCAGCCATTCGGGCAGCGGGACGATGAAATTCCGGCGGCTCAGGGACCACATGACCCAGCCCATCAGGCCCAGCGCCGCCCCGATCTTCAAAAGCCCCCACGGCTCGAAACGCCCGGCGGCGAAAGAATCCGTGACCAGCATCATCGGGATGACGGCCAGGTCCTGCGCGACCAGGATGCCCAGCGCCGTGCGGCCTGCCGCCGTATTCTGCTCGCCAATATCCTCCAGAAGCTTGATGGCGACCGCCGTGCTGCTTAAGGATATGGCGAAACCCAGGATAATGGCCCGCGCCACCGGCCAGTCGAACAGCCAGGCTATAATGGCGGTGACAAAAAGGCTGGCCCCGATTTGAATCAGGGTGGTGCCGATGGCTAATTTATAAGAAGCAGCGAATTTTTTTAGGTCCAGCTCCAGCCCGACGATGAACAAAAGCAGCAAGATGCCCAGTTCAGCCAGAAAATCAATCTGGGCCTGGCCCTTGACCACGGCCAGCACGGAAGGCCCCAGTATTACGCCGACCAGGATATAGGCAATCAGGGCAGGCTGGCGCAGGCGCTGCAACAGCACTTCACCGGCAAAAGCCATCGCCAGAACCAGAGCCAGTTGCGATATGTCATAGGCGTGTTCCATGCGGGACCGTTTTTTTAGCAGGGGCCAAGATAAAGACGCTGGATAATCGCGCCCTACAGATTGTAACGTTTCGGGATCGATTATAAAAGTAAACTTGTCCTTTTTAGGGCACGGCCGGCTTTAAATTCGTTTTTACAGGGAGGAATTCATGAGCAGCAAAAAAATTCTGGCAGGCGCCGTATTGGCGGCACTTCTGGTTTTGGTTGGTGCTCTGACTCTGAACTATGGCCCCGGTGCTCTCAAATCATTCACGGAAAAAATCGCCAGCCGGGCTCTGGGCGTTAAAGTCACGATCGCCAGTATCGAAATCCGACCCGCCACAATGGAGGCGACTGTCCGGGGCGTTATGATCGCCAACCCGCCCGGCTATCATGAAAAAAATGCGCTGGCCGTCCAGAAAATCGACATTGTGGCCGAATCCCTTGTGCCGCCGGCGCTAATATTCAAAAATGTGATGATTCAGGGCACGGAAATAAATCTCGATGCCGGCGCGACGGATACGAACCTGGCCACCCTGCGTAAAAACGCGACGCAGACAGGAGGCGCCGGCAAAAATACGGCGGCGTCAAAAAAAGATATCAGGGTTACCATTCGCGACCTGCGGATCATCGATGGCCGGCTGAACACCTTCATCATGCCAACCGAGCAGGAGGTGGGCGCTCTGGAGCTTGACGATTTTCGCATGACGGGGATTGGCGAGAAGGAGGGCGGCGTTGATCCGGGCACAGCCATAGCGGCCGTCGTAAGCAAGTTATCCGAGCAGGCGGTTCAGGCAGCCATTCGTGAAGGCGCACTCAAAAGTCTGTCCCCGCAGTCGCTTGAGAGCATCAAAAGCCAGATCGGCTATCAGGGCGGCATGGCCGAGCGCGCCCGCGAGGAATTCAATAATATCAAGAGCGGCGTATCCGGCTTTTTCGGCAGTAAATAACTTTATATCCGGACGGTTGCTGGTCTTACGGGGGCTGCTTGCGCATGAAGACGCGGCTTGTCGTGTGAAAAAGAAGCCCGGCGACGATATTGGTAAAGCCCACTGCCAGGAACACGCCGTGTGCGCCGTATAAGCGGCTGGCAAGCAAAGCCAGCGGAATATTGATGACCACCAGTCGCACAAAAATCATCAAAAAGGCGCGTTGCGGCAGGCCCATGGCATTGAAGGCCGAGCTCCAGCCCGGAACCAGGTTGCCGAATACATAGGTCAGGCCCACCGCCCTGAAATAAAAAGCCGTCATATCGATGATGGCAGGATCGGCAGAAAAGGCGCGCGCCACAGGGCGTCCCAGCCAGGCCAGGAGAATGCCGGCCAGCAGGGACCAGAGCGAGGCAAAAATCAGCGCCCGGCGCAATACCTGCCGGACGCGGCCATAAAGCCGGGCACCCCAGCTCTGGCCGATCAGTGGTGCCATCCCCGACGCCAGTCCCATGATGACAATAAAGGCAAAGGCCTCAATTCGCGTGACGATGCCGAAGGCTGCAACGGCCTCGGTGCTGGAGCGCGCGAGAAGCATGGTGATCACGGCGCCGGCAATAGGCTGCAGAAGGCTGGTTATCCCCGCGGGAATGGCGATGAAGGCAAAGCGGCGAACTGAATCTCCCAGAAGCCGCCAATGACGGCGGCTGCGCGTCAGCATTTTCTTGCGCAGGGCAATGATATAAAGCGCCGTTGCCATGGCGCCGATATTCGCAATCGTCGTCGCAAGGGCCGCACCCTTAATCCCCAGTGGCGGGCAGCCGAAAAGACCGAAGATCAGAACCGGATCAAGCGCCACATTGATAAGAGCAGCCAGAGTCATAATCAGCGCCGGTGTGCGTGCATCACCTGCGGCGCGCATGGCGGCATTCGTGACCAGCGGCGTGTTAATGAAAACATTGCCCGCAAACCAGACGATCATGAAGTCATGAATCAGAGGCATGAGATCGTGCGGCGCGCCCATCATCAGGAACAGATGATCGGTGAAGACAAGGCCTATGGCTGTGCAAGCCAGTCCCATGATAAAAGCCAGCAGAAGCGCATGCGTGGTCAGGCGGCGCACACGTGCGGGATTTCCGCGGCCGATCTGGCGGGAGAGGACCGAGGACGTCGCGATGCCCATGCCAAGCGTGAGGCAGAACAGCGCGTAGGTGACCGGAAAGGTAAAAGAAATGGCAGCCAGTGCTTTCGTGCCCAGCCGGGCGACGAACAGCGTGTCGACCAGCTGAAAACTGATGATCGCCATCATGCCCCAGGTCATGGGCAGGGCCAGGCGGATCAGATGACCGGTCACCGGTCCTTGCGTCAGATCGGCACGGCGGGGGCTGTGATGGTGAAGCCGGGCGGCGTTTGTCGGGGCGGTCATGCGTATCGGCGGTTAAAGGTGTCAGGGAATATATCTTATAATTTCAAAGGCCTGTAAAAACCAGTCATTGCCGCAACACAATAATTTAGTATTTACATAAAATATTAACAGACATGCGGATATTCTAGTAGATGGGGGTTGTGCGTGCGGAAAGAATATATCCGCCGCCTGTTTCACGCGTTTTGGGAAAGGTGCCGTCCGGGCTTTTCGGACGGTTAGCTCGACATGGCAGACGTAACGGGTACGCCCGGCAGCGATATCATTTTTTTTCAGGGACAGCTCACGTTCCTGGATGTCACGCTCAGCAACCCTTATTCCGGCGAAATAATTGACATCGAAGATAACTATAATATGAACACCAAGTCCTATGAAGGGCTTTCGGGGTTCGACACGCTTTTCATGACCAATGTCGGTGACGCCTTTTTCAGTGTCGATTCAATCGGTCGCCAGATGCTGTTCAATATTGAAAGCATTGTCGCTGGCGACGGCGGCGACATCATCATTCTCGCCAGCCCCGCGCTCGTTCTGGGTAACATAGTCGTTACAGGCGGAGCAGAGGCAGATATCATCTGGAGCAATGCCGGCAACGACACGCTTTTTGCCGGGCCGGGCAATGACATCGTCGATGGCGGGCCGGGCAATGACAACATAGACGGGGAGTCCGGCAACGACATTTTGCAGGGCGGGGCAGGCAACGACCAGATCAAGGACGGTGTCGGCGCTGATATCCTGCAGGGCGACGCAGGAAATGATATCCTTTCTTTCGCCTCTGACACCGTTTTTGCGGCCGGCACTCTTGCCTATAATTTCGGCTCGCCCGGCATTGCCGGCAGCGGCGAAGTTGTAGCAGTGCAGGGAACCAACGGCAGTTTCGACATTTTCGACGGCGGAACCGGGTTCGACATATTGAGCATGACGCCCGGCAACGATACGTTTTTTCTTGATGATTCCGTCCATAGTTTCCATCCGCTGGGCAGCCCCTTGCGTCTTATCGATGTGGAACGAATCGACGCCGCCGGAGGCAATGACGTCATCGACCTGACAAGCACGTCGTACAGCTACGGCGACATCATGATTTATGGCGGCGATGGCAATGACCGTCTCTGGAGTTCGGTTGGCAACGATCTTCTGGATGGCGGCACAGGTGATGACAGTCTCTGGGGCGGTATCGGCCGCGACATCATGTATGGCGGCGCGGGCAATGACATCCTTATCGGCGGGCCGAATGAAAATTCAGGCGCTATCGAAACGACGACGCAGAGTCATCATTTTACCAACAATGTCACTTTCCCCAATGTCACGGAAATGGTCAGCATCATGAGCTTGGTGCCCCCTGGCAATAACGCGCTGGGCATTGCCGCGGGCGATCTTTCGGTCGATTTTGGTACGACGGCGCAGATCAGCTTTGTGAAGACGGAAGCCGGCTATTCCAATACGCTCGGTTTTTACAATATTGGCCTGGACGGCACAATCCAGAGCGCCACAATCGCATTTGAAACTGTTAAAACGTATCATCCGGGCGATGCGGCGACGATCAACCTTCCCGGAGCGCCGGACACGGATTTCGGTTTCTTCATCATTTCCGACGGCTTTACCAAAAACAACGGCTACAACGCCGTTGATCTTGATCATGGCACGCTCAATTTCATCTATAAATACAATACGGGGCAGGAGCGGCTGGCCAAGATCACGGACGATGGCAGCAGCGTCTCTCTTGTTTACGATGACGGTCACGGTCATGAAACCAAGCTCAAAGGCGATATGTACCATACGACTCTGCGCGACGGCTCAACCGGCCTGAACGCGGATCATGCGACGCATGTCGTCTCAGGCGTCATCAATAACGGTGATGACAGCCGCCTGCGTATCGGGTTTGAGGATCTTAAGAATCTTGGTGATGCGGATTATAACGACGTCGTTTTTGATGTCTCTGTAGCCAGCAAATCCACACAAAGACTGGTGGTCAGCGACGACGACGTTCTTTATGGCGATGCCGGGAACGACAGCCTTGACGGCGGTGTCGGCGACGATGTCCTGAACGGCGGTGCGGGAGCCGATATACTAAGGGGCGGATACGGCATCGATACTTTCGTTTTCGACCTTCTGGACGGCATGGCGGATACCGTAAAGGATTTTCATGGCGGCGCGGGCGGCGATGTTCTGGACGTGGCCTCACTTCTGCAGGGCTACGATCCACTGACGCGCCTTCTGTCCGATTTCGTAGCCCTGACCCAGAGTGGATCGAACACAGAGCTGCGGATCAATGCTTTGGGACAAAGCGGCGGCGCCTTCGTGCTGGCCGCCATTATCGAAGGGGGGACGGGCGGCGCCACGCTTGCCGACCTGATCACCAACGGAAATATCGTCGGCCTGCGTGAGGGCGTGTAGCAAAACAGGCGTCTTTTGTGATATCTGATGGGGGCGATGACTTCTGAGCCTCTCAAAGCCCTGTTTTATACTTTTGAATCCGGCCTGCTGGCGCTTCCGGCCGGGACGCCGCGCCTGATTTTTCTCAATGGGCGCCTGTGTTCCGGTCTGTCCGCGCTGGCGGAACAATCAGCCGTGGAAATCCTGCAATACGACTATGAAGAGGCTTCGGCGCTGCAGGCGGCGGGATACCGGGTTTCTTCGGACGATGCCCCGCTGACCGGTCCGGCCGGCTTTTTTGATGGGGCGCTGGTCTGTGCCAGCCGTCACCATCAGGAATCCCTTTTTTATATGGCGACCGCTTTGAGCGTCTTAAAGCCCGGGGGGCTTTTTGTTTGCGCCGCGGCAAATGATGCAGGGGGACGGCGGCTGAAAAAAGACGCAGCGTTTTTTGGCTCCTCCTGTGCTGAAATTTCCAAATATCATGCCCGGGTAATATGGGCAACGCGCGGCGAATCACTTGAGAATCAGAAGATCGAGGAGGCGCGCCGCACCGTCGCCCCGCAAAAAACGGAAGACGGATTCACATCGCGGCCGGGCATTTTCAGCTGGAACCGCATTGATGAAGGCTCAGCCCTTCTGGCGGAATCTCTGCCGTCGCAAACGCTGGCCGGGCGTGGCGCCGATTTCGGTTGCGGGTACGGATTCCTCGGGCACCATGTTCTGAGCCACAATCCTGATATCAGTGCGTTGACCTGCATCGATGCTGACGCGCGGGCCGTGGCATGCTGCCGCGCCAGCCTCGAAGGCCTGCCGGTTACAGCAAAAACAGACTATATATGGAAGGACGCTCGGGATTCAGGTCTGCATGATCTCGATTTCGTCATCACCAATCCCCCGTTCCATCGGGACAAGGAAGAATCCGTGCGGCTGGGTGCGTCCTTCATCGAATCGGCATCACGGGCATTGCGGGCTGGCGGCTCGCTATGGCTGGTGGCAAATGCGCACCTGCCCTACGAAAAAATCCTGTTCATGCATTTCCCCGAATGTCAGAAAGTGGCGGAACGGCGTGGATACAAGGTCTATCATGCCCGCAAATGAGTAAGATTATTTTTCATGCGCCTGAGGCGCAAAGACGCATTACATCCCTACGCGGGGTTATCTGGGATATGGATGGCACGCTGTACCGTTCGGAAGCCGTCCTGAGCCATGCCATCGACATTGCCGTAGCGCGCGCCGCCGTGGATATGGGAGTCGGACTTTCGTACGAAGAGGCGCTGGTCCTGTCAGTTCGCTCCGGTCGGGAATGCCATTACAGCGGCCGGGTTTTTGTCGAACATCACGGGCTTGATGAAGAAATGCTTCATCAGGCCTATCACCGGCTGGTTGATGAAGCGGTCATCCAGAAATCAGAAGACGTCGCGGCTCTTTTTTCACAGATTTCCCTGCCGCACGCTCTTGTCACGCATTCCTCCCGTGATTGGGTGAAGCGCGTCCTGGCGCACCTGGGCGTTAAAAAATACTTCCCGGATGAAAACATTTTTGCGCTGGAAGACGTGGAGTTTCGGCGTAAATACGAAGGGCCCTATTCGTTTGAAAGGGCGCTGGAAAAGCTGGGCGCGCCGGCAGCGGAGGTGCTGGTGGTTGAGGATCTGCCCGGCAACCTGAAACCAGCCCATGAGATGGGCATGATGACAGCGCTTGTTCATCACGGACGCAAACCCGAGGCAACGCCGGATTTTATCGACATCACAGCCGACAACGCGGGCGATATTCTGCGGGCGATAAAAGGGATCTAGATCGCGTCGGGGTGCAGCTTGCACTCGATCGAGATGATTCGCCGGACATAATCCAGGTTCAGCTGTCCGCCGCGGCCGTTCTCCATGACGAAAAGCGCGCAGGCGCCGTCCATCACGATGATGGATTTGTCGGGCTGGTTCCGGCGCGGCATGTGTTCGGCTGTGAGGTGAGAGATACGTTCCAGACACTCATCGGGAATAGTGATGTGATGATGTTTTTCAAACCCGCCGCGCAGCGCCGCCAGAATCCTGATCGTTTCTTCCGTTGTCGGAATTTTCAGGGGCACCTGCTGGAAGCGGCGGTCAAGCGCGGGGTCGGCCTTGACGTAAATTCGGTATTCATCAGACGTTGTGGCGCCAATCACGTGCAGGTCACCGACAGTCAGATAGGGTTTCATGACCTCGGACAGGCCGCAATAGGCGCTTCCCGCGACGTTGGGCATGATGGTGTGTATTTCGTCGATGAACAGGATGGCCTTGGGATATTCCTCGTGGTGGTAACGCTCGGCCAGCCCTTTGCACAAGGGTATGAACCGCTCCTGAAATTCGGCCGGGCCGTTGGTGCCGGCGGCCATGCTGGGCATATCAACCTCGATGACGCGGGCATTTTTCAGGTATTCAGGAACCGTGCCCTTGACGATCTGTTGCGCGAGACCGACAACCAGCGCGGTCTTGCCGACGCCGGCGGGCGCCAGGAGCACGGCGTTTTTGCGGCCCTTTTGCAGCAGGATGACGATAACCTGCTTGGTTTCTTCTTCCCGGCCGGAGATGGGATCGAACCGTCCCAGGCGCTCCAGAGCCGTGAAATCACGGCAATATTTGCCAATAAGCTCTTCCAGTTGATCGTCGGAAATCCGGAAATTTTTCTTGCTCATGAAAAATGATCTGCCGTGCCAGGGGTGTAGTTCCAGATAAAGAGTTTAGTTCATTTGCATGAAGTTTCAAACCGGTTATGACGCATCCGCTATCATTTCTTTCCCGTAACCCTGCGCGTAGAGCAGGGCGGTCAGGTCGCCGTAAAAAAGACAGTTATCAAGTGCGGCACTCAGGGCGGGCTTGGGCCGGTAGCCGACGCCCAGCCCGGCACCCAGCAGCATGGGCAGATCGTTGGCGCCATCGCCGACAGCCAGTGCCCCGGCAGGCGCAATTTTGAGATCCTGCGTGTATTTTTGCAAAAATGCGAATTTGGAATCTTTATCGAGTATAGGCTCGCTCACTTCGCCGGTTAGCCTTCCGTCCCTGATTTCCAGCACGTTGCCGTGATGATGATGAAATCCGGCCTGCGCGCCGATGGCCGACGTGAAAAACGTAAAGCCCCCTGAGACAAGGACGCAGGTCGCGCCGCTGTTTGACATGGTTCGTACAAGCGCGCGCCCCCCCGGGTTGAGGACAGTGCGCGCCAACGTAGCGCCAAGATCTTTTTCGGGCAGCCCTTTGAGAAGCGCGACGCGTTTTTTAAGCGCTTCACGAAAATCAATCTCGCCGCGCATGGCCTGCGCCGTGATCGGCGCAATCTTTTCTTTAAGGCCTGCGTGCCCGGCCAGTTCGTCCAGAGTCTCTTCCGCGATGATGGTGCTGTCCATATCGGCAAGCAGAAGCTTTTTCCGCCGCCCGCGCACAGGGTTGATAAAAACGTCGATCCGGTCAGGGATCAGGGATTCGCGCAGAATCCGCATTTGGGCGGAATCCGGCCGCCCCGGCAACGGGAGGTCGGCGGCCTTGTGCGGGGCCAGCCAGACCGGTGTGCCGGCCGGGCCCAGGCCCTGCGATTCGATATAGCGCAGGAAGCCCGCCAGATGTCCGGGGGTTAGCGGCTTTTCAGAGGCGACAAGGGTCAGGACAAATTCCATTAATCATAATTACTCACAAAAGCGTCATGAGGCAATGGCCAGACCGGCCTCCGCAGTTCGCGTATTTCCTTTCCGCGCTTTTGTGATAAAAAATGAGGACGAGACTTTTGGCGCGAAAGAACCACTCATGGAAAAACCTGCGAAAAAACCCGGCAATCCCTGCTTTTCCTCCGGCCCCTGCGCCAAGAGGCCCGGCTGGTCTCCGGCAGTGCTGGAAAAATCCCTGAATGGCCGCTCGCACCGTTCCGGCCCGGGCAAGGCGCGCCTGAAGGAGGTCATCGAAAAACACCGGACGTTGCTGGGCATTCCTGCCGACTACCGCATCGCCATCGTGCCGGCATCGGATACGGGAGCTGTGGAAATGGCGTTGTGGAGTCTCCTGGGTCCGCGTGGCGTGGATGTTTTATCCTGGGAAGCGTTCAGCGCCGACTGGCTTAAAGACGTGACGGGCCAGCTGAAGATCAAAAACACGCGCAGTCTTGATGCCGCTTACGGCAGCCTGCCCGATCTCTCATCCGTCGACTTCAAAAACGACGTGATCTTTGTCTGGAACGGCACGACATCGGGCGTACGCGTACCGGACGGCAAGTGGATCCCGGCCGACCGCGAAGGCCTGACGATTTGCGACGCGACGTCGGCCGTGTTCGCCTGCGATATGCCGTGGGACCGGCTCGACGTTACCACATGGTCATGGCAGAAGGTACTGGGCGGCGAGGCGGCGCATGGCATGCTGGTACTCTCGCCGCGCGCTGTCAGCCGTCTGGAAAGCCATACCCCGTCCTGGCCCATGCCCAAGATCTTCCGCATGACGGCCAAGGGCAAGCTGAACGAAGAGTTGTTTCAGGGCGCCACCATCAACACGCCCTCACTGTTGGCGGTCGAGGACTGCCTTGACGCTTTGCGCTGGGTTGAATCGGTCGGGGGCCTCAAAGGCGCTATCACGCGCACGCGCGACAATTTTAAGGCCCTTGAAAAATGGGTGCAGAAAACCGACTGGATCGATTTCCTTGCATCCGATCCGGCAACGCGCTCGACGACGTCCGTCTGCCTGAAGATCGTCGACCCCTGGTTCGGCGGCTTGTCCGAAGACGGACAGCAGGAATTCATCAAGACGCTGGCAAAAACGCTGGAGAAGGAAGGCGCTGCCTATGACATCGCGGGTTACCGCGACGCGCCGCCCGGCCTGCGCGTTTGGGGCGGGGCAACCGTGGAGACGGCGGATATTCAGGCGCTTACGGGCTGGCTGGACTGGGCTTATGCGGTGCAGAAGGCCGAGCTGCAGAAAAAAGCCGCCTGAGTTAGCGGGGCCCTTCCAGGGCGCTTATAAAGAAATCGATTTCGGGCTTGCTGAACTCCCAGGGCCAGTCGCTCCCATGGTATCTGTATGTGACTTCCCGTCCGATCATCTTGGCGAAAGCGGCGCCTTTGTCCATGCCGCTTGATGTCAGGCGATCCATGTTCATTTCGCTGAGCTCCCAGCCGCAGGTTTTTGCCAGACCGGCGGCGATTCCCAGCGTGCGTTCGTGCTCGATCGTGTCGTTCAGAATTCCCGGATAGGTGAATTCGGCGTGAGAGGCAGCGGCATAATGCCCTTCAAGAAAGCGTGTGCGCAGGCAATGCAGCGCATAAAACAGGTTTGCTTCCTCATCGATCGTCCTGAAGGCTTTTTCAAGACTGCCCGATTCAGGATAACTCCAGGGCGCATAAGGACTTTCAACGACAACTCTTTTGCTGGCGGCGAAATAGGCAGCCATGTTCTCCCTGTCTTTGAGGGTCAGCGATCTGTCTTTAAGTTTGTCAAAGAGGCCGGCCCGCACGCCATCCGAAAGGCTTTCGGCACAGCAATGGAAGACGCTTTTAAGCCAGGCCGCTTTTTCTTTCATGACGGCGGCCAGTGATTCTTCAGCCTGCGTCCGCCGCGTCGTGGTTACGGGAAGACGGCTTATTACACCGGGCAGGTCGAGGCAACGCAGTTCGATGGGCACGCGCGCCGCACGGGCGGCGCGCATGAAGTAAAGCATGTCGTCATCGATGCCCATGTCGTAATAAACGACGCACTTGTCGCTTGCGCGCAGGGCCATCAGGGTTGCCGCGTATCGCAGGGCCAGCTCGTGTTCGCTGCCGGGATTGAGAAGCTCAGGCGGGAATTTGACGACCGGGGACGTGGGCAGCTCTCCGCGCATGAGCGATTCATTCATGGCGCCGCACGCCATACGAAATTTAATCCGCGCCTTAAGGCTTTCAGCCGGCGTGCCGTTGTCCTGCCGGGGCAAATAGGCGGTGGGTGTCAGAAGAATCGTGTGCGGGCAGTCTTCGGCCAGGTACGTAATCAGGGGGAACAGATCGCGTTTGGTTTCCAGCGTCCGCGCGCTGATGTGGCCGGCCAGGTCCCGCTTGTCTTGCCTTGATAATACAGGTAATCCCATAATTCCTCTTAATCCCCCACCATTTTTCCATATTGTTAAAAGAATGCTTTTGCGCCGTCAACATAAAAAGCCCGGGCTTTCGGAAACCGCGGCATTTTGCTATGAATGGCGGCTTGTGCAGGGCAGCAACGGTCCGCACGCGATAAACCCGGAGCGCTTCATATGGCCAAGGCCCCTAAAGTTCTTATCAGCGACAAAATGGATCCGCTGGCGGCGGAAATCTTTCAGAATAACGGCGTCGATGTCGATGTGAAGCCGGGCCTGAAGCCCGAAGAACTGGTCAAGATCATCGGCGATTATGACGGCCTTGCCGTGCGCTCCTCAACCAAAGCCACGCCGGAAATTATCAAGGCGGCCAAGAACCTGAAAGTTATCGGCCGCGCGGGTATTGGCATCGACAATGTCGATCTGCCCGCCGCGACGGAAGCCGGCATCGTCGTCATGAACACGCCCTTTGGCAATTCGATCACGACGGCTGAACACGCCATTGCCATGATGTTCGCGCTGGCGCGCCAGATCCCGCAGGCGAACGCCTCAACGCACGCCGGCAAATGGGAGAAAGCAAAATTCATGGGCGTCGAACTGTACGGCAAGACGCTGGGTGTTGTCGGTTGTGGCAATATCGGCTCCATCGTCGCCAGCCGTGGGCTGGGCCTGCAGATGAAAGTCATATCGTTCGACCCGTTCCTGACGCCTGAACGCGCGCAGGAGCTGGGCGTTGAAAAAGTCGAGCTGGACGAGCTTTTCAAACGCTCTGATTTCATCACGCTGCACGTGCCAAAAAACGACAAGACGGCAAACCTGATCAACAAAGATTCAATCGCCAAAATGAAAAAGGGCGTCTTCATCATCAATTGCGCGCGCGGCGGTATTGTTGCAGAAGCCGACCTGAAGGCGGCGCTGGATTCCGGCCATGTCGCAGGCGCGGCGCTGGATGTGTTCGATGAGGAGCCGGCGACACAAAACGTGCTGTTCAATCATCCGAACGTCGTTTGCACGCCGCATCTGGGCGCCTCCACGACGGAGGCGCAGGTCAATGTCGCCATCCAGGTGGCTGAGCAGATGGCGGGCTATCTGCTCCATGGCGCGATCACCAATGCGCTGAACATGCCTTCCATCACAGCCGAGGAAGCGCCAAAGCTGCGCCCCTATATCAAGCTGGCCGAACAGCTGGGTAGTCTGGCCGGGCAGATTGCCGAAAGCGCCATAACGAAGATCGAAGTCGAATATCAGGGGGACGTGGCGGAGCTGAACGTCAAGCCGCTCACCTCCATGGCGCTCTCCTGGCTGCTCAAGCCTCTGCTGGAAAGCGTCAACATGGTCAACGCGCTGCAGATTGCCCGGTCGCGCGGGATCACAGTGTCCGAGACCCGTACGGCTGATTGTGCAGATTTTCACACGGCGGTGAGGCTGACCGTCACGACCGAGGCAGGTCAGCGGCATGTCACGGGCACCCTGTTTGCCGGGCGCGAGCCGCGCATCGTCAATATAGAGGGCGTGCCGGTAGAGGCAGCCATGGCATCCCATATGCTTTATATGCGCAACGAAGACAAACCCGGCCTGATTGGCGGCGTGGGCACGATTCTGGGCGAAGCGAAGCAGAATATCGCTGATTTTCGTCTGGGCCGTATCGAGAAGGAGGGCCTGGCCGTGGCGCTTATTTCCCTCGATGCGCCTGTGCCGGACGCGGTGATGAAAAAGCTGGCCGCCCTGCCGCAGGTGCGCCAGATCCGCCAGCTGACATTCAGCACCACCTGATTTTTCCGCAGCAAAAAAAGAGGCGTCCGGGGAGACGCCTTTGCGAGTTGATCCAGGAAACCGAACAAACTTCCGAATTCAAAGTGACTTACCCAAAACTAAACCCAAAAAGTTAAGCCCGGAAACTAGACGGGCCGACCGTCGCGCGTTGCCAGATACTGCTCCACGGGCGAAAGCTCCTTCGCCTGCGATCCTTTCATGCTCATCCCGTCAGTCTGCTCTCTGCGCGGACCATACCGGGAAATGTCGTCAGGTGAGGTGATTACAGGACAGGCGGCTTTAAGCGCCTGACGCTGTGCGCCGCGCCGGACACGGACAGGTAAAACGGAGAAGCCGCGATCCAGAAAGCCGAGAGAGCCTTCGGCGGCATCAACGATATCCAGCTTTTCAAGAAAATTGCCGTCGCCACAGCGGCAATAAAGCGTGCTGACCGGCATGGCTTTGCGCAGGCGCGTGCCGCCGCCTGTCCGGCTGGTCAGGAGCATATTCTGCGAGATGCGGGCATAGTCGAGGGGACAATGCTGCCGCACCAGATTGATGTAAAAGGCGGCATCCACCAGTGTGACGCCATACCCCTCGCCATGCTTGCTGTCCTGTGACTGCAGATCGAAATAGACAGTTTTGTCATCTTCTTTGCCGTGCATGACGATGTAGCTGTGCGGCACCGGCGGCGGCGCAAAACAGGCGCCCTCATTTTCCCTGAAATAGGCTTTCTTATGCTGCTGCAAAGTGCCGGCTTCGGCATCCAGCGCCAGCGCATTGGACAGGCGGATCAGGACGCCCTGGTCGTGCAGGCGGCGGAAACGTACGGATGATTCGGTGAATCCGCTTCGCAGGGTCCATGCAATATTTTGCAGCGTCTGCTCGCCGAAATAGCACTGCCTGACATCTTCGCAGATCTGATAGAGATAATCGGCAGCGCGGAAGCCGCCATTATCGGTCTTTGCGTCAGGGGCCAACTCATAGATCCAGGCGCCGGAATCGCCCAGACGCAGCCCAAAATCAAGCCTGTTATCCTTTGTCTGAATGGCGGGATGGTAAATAGATACGCGCTCGACTCCTGGCCGGGAACCAGTCATGAACACTCCCTCAAGTTGGCACACACGCCGTTAATATTTTTTGTTTTCTTCTTATACTTTAATGGTAACCTTGTTGCAGGAAACCTGTCAAATTTGTCTCAAATTTGAAATAAATTATTCTAAAAATTCATATGGTTAGAAAAAGCCCATCTGTTCTGATCGTTACCGGACTCTCAGGCGCAGGCATGTCCACCGCGCTCAAGGATCTGGAAGACATGGGCTATGAAGCGTTCGACAATTTTCCACCGGCGCTGATCGATCCGCTTTTGCAGGATACGGCCCCCGACGGCCGGCCGCTGGCGATCGGGATCGATGCGCGCGCGCGCGGGTTTGAGCCGGGCGCCATACTCGCGATGGTGGAAAGACTGGAGGCGCGGCTTCTTTTTATCACCGCCGACGAAGCGGCTCTGCATAAACGTTTTACCGAAACGCGCCGTCGCCATCCTCTGGCGAAAGACCGGCCCGTTGCCGCCGGAATCAAAATGGAGCAGGAGCTTTTGCACCAGCTGCGCGCGCAGGCGCATCTGCTGATCGACACCACCGATTTTTCCGTTCATGATTTGCGCCGTATTCTTGAAGGGCATTTCAGCCTGGGCGCCGCGCGCAAGCTCTCCGTCACCCTGATGTCCTTTGGTTTTCGCTTCGGCCTGCCGCGCGAGGCTGACATGGTCATGGATATACGCTTTTTAAGAAACCCGCACTGGGCGCCGGAACTGCGGCCCCTGACCGGGCTTGATTCCGCTGTGGGCGAATATATTGAGCAGGATAAATATTTTGCGCCGTTTATCGAGCGCTTCCGCTCCTTCCTTGAGCCGCTTTTGCCGCTCTACGCGCATGAGGGTAAAAGCTATCTGACCGTGGCGCTGGGCTGCACCGGCGGACGTCATCGTTCCGTATATACGGTAGAAAAGCTGAAGCCCTGGCTTGAGGCGCAGGGCTTTGCAACTCACATTATTCACCGCGACCGGGACCGCTGATTTGGCGGCCTCTCTTTAGGGCCCCGAAGGCTGTTCGGCTTTTCGGGTGGGCGCCGTGCCGGCCGATGATGTGCTTGCGCTGCTGCACAGGCTGGCCATCGCCTCCGGGTTTTGCAGGATACCCCGAATTTTCGTGGCGATCGATTCCGGCAGGCCGGCGTTGACGGCAAGAAAGAGGCTGTTGCGTGTCATGAGTGTTCTCCCGCGCTTTGCAGGCGTATCTCGGCGCCAATGCTGCTGGGTGTCCAGAAAATCCGATTTTCGCCAATATGAACTTTATGAAGCGGCTTATTGCCGTTCAGGATGCTGGCGATATTGGCCGCCATCAGGGCGGCGTCGCCCGGAAAATGAACATCGCCCGGCATCAGGTGAAGCACGGGTATTTCCTGCCCGTCTGTCCCGGCCATGACGATGGTGGCAAGATCACCTACATATTTTTTGGTGCTAACCGTAAAGGTCATTGGATTTTCCCCCTCTTAAGACCGCTAGAAAGTCTTGCAATTTCCTTTTTTGCTCTTCATTTTAGCGTCTCAAATGTAAAAATTCCGTGAATATAGAAAATGTAAGGAGATACCAATGTCCGCCAAGCCGCAAAGCGTTAAAAACGACTATAAAGTCAAAGACATAACCCTTGCGGACTGGGGCCGGAAGGAAATCGCTATCGCTGAAACGGAAATGCCGGGTCTTATGGCCCTGCGCGCCGAACACGGCCGTGCCCAGCCTCTCAAGGGTGCCCGCATCGTGGGCTGTCTCCATATGACGATCCAGACCGCCGTGCTGATCGAAACGCTCACGGCGCTGGGCGCCGAGGTGCGCTGGAGCTCCTGCAACATTTTCTCGACTCAGGATCACGCGGCGGCGGCGATTGCCGCCAGGGGCACGCCGGTCTTCGCCTGGAAGGGCGAGACGGAAGAAGAATATGAGTGGTGTATCGAGCAGACCATCAACGGCCCCGGCGGCTGGCGCCCGAATATGATTCTCGATGATGGCGGCGATCTGACGCGCATCATGCACGATAAATACCCCGCCTATTTTGACGAAATTCGCGGCATATCCGAGGAGACCACCACAGGCGTGCTGCGTCTGAAGGATATGGAGCGCAAGGGCGAGCTTCTCTGCCCTGCGATCAATGTCAATGACAGCGTCACGAAATCCAAATTCGACAATAAGTATGGCTGCCGTGAATCTCTGGTGGACGGCATCCGCCGCGCCACCGATGTGATGATGGCGGGCAAGGTCGCGGTCGTGGCCGGCTTCGGCGATGTCGGCAAGGGTTCGGCGGATTCGCTGCGCCATGCCGGCGCCCGTGTTCTGGTGACGGAAGTCGATCCAATCTGCGCGCTGCAGGCGGCGATGGAAGGCTATGAGGTCGTGACCATGGAAGACGCCGTGCCGCGTGCCGATATTTTCGTGACGGCCACGGGCAACAAGGACGTCATCACCATGGACCACATGCGCGGCATGAAAGACCGCGCCATCGTCTGCAACATCGGGCACTTCGATAATGAGATCCAGGTGCAGCCACTCAAAAACCTGAAATGGCACAATGTTAAGCCCCAGGTGGATGAGATCGAATTCCCGGACGGCAAGCGCATCCTCCTGTTGGCCGAAGGGCGCCTGGTGAATCTGGGTTGCGGCACGGGCCATCCGAGTTTTGTCATGAGCGCGTCTTTCACCAACCAGACTCTGGCGCAGATCGAATTGTGGACCAATCACGGGAAATACAAGAATGAAGTCTACGTTCTGCCCAAGCATCTGGATGAAAAAGTCGCGGCCCTGCATCTGGCCAAGCTGGGCGTGAAGCTCACGAAGCTCTCGAAAGAGCAGGCGTCTTATATAGGTGTTGGCGAAAACGGCCCGTTCAAGAACGATCAGTACAGATACTAGAGCTCTGCCGTCTTACGGAGCAGGTTGTAGGGCCGGACGGCTGCTGAACTGTTCGTGTCCCGGAAAAGGAATGCCGTGGCCGGCCATCCGCCGCAGGGCGGGGGCGCCGACTATATGCCATTCAACGCTCCCGGCCTGCAGAGGGCTGCCGTACAGAACGCTTGGCCACTCGGTATATTCCCGGGATGCGTCCTCGTCGATGATCCGGTAAACAAGATTCTCGCCGGGCACGCAGCCCAGGGCGCGCAAAATGGTTTCATTCAGCCCCATATGGCGGCTGACAATCTCCGGGAAATCGGGGTCAGGCCGCTGCCAGCCGGCGCGACGGGCGATATCCAGGGCCTTGCGAACATTGACGAAACTTCTGACCGGCATGGAAAATCTCTCCCTTCAGAATGAAGAAAATCTAGCATAGCAACCATAGTTACGTCAAATAATCGTTGCCTCCGGGGCTTTTCTTGTGTATCTGTCCCCTATGTTCACCAAACAGGAAATCAAAGAGCGCCTGGTCCTTCTGCAGGCGCGGGGCACTCCGATCAGAGCGGGCTATAATCTTGCCTGTTTCATCGCTGACGCTGCGCTTATAGACCGCCGGGATAAGTCCGGCACTGATTACGCCCATCATACGACGGCGGTGTCCACCTATAACACCGATTCCGAGATCAAGATGATCATCGGCAAACTGCACGATGTGGTCGAGGACAGCGACTGGACGCTGGACGATCTGCGCGAGGTGGGATTTTCCGAACGGGTTATCCACGGCGTGGATGGCATGACCTGCCGCAAGGACGAGAAATATTTTGATTTTATCGCTCGCTGCGGCCTGACTCCGGATTCGGTCGACGTCAAGCTCAAAGACCTGCGCCACAACATGTCGCAAAGCCGCAACGATTTTTTGATGGAGGCGGGCGACAGAGAACGGGTAAACAAATATATCCTTTCCTATAATTACCTTGTGGATATCAAGCGTGAGAGAATCCGGCCCGGGACATCTTTTGATACATGGATGAAAGCACAAAAACCCGAGCTTCAGGATTTCGGCCTTCTTATAAAGTACAGCACACGAACGTGCGCAGGTCCTTCCCCTGTGCCTTCTCCCACCCCTTCGTCCTGAGCCCCGGGCAGGCAGAGTTCCGCTTGTTCGGCTCCGCCGGGGGCGGTACACTCCCGGCATGGGTAAAAATATGAAAGATAACCATAGAATTGGCAGCGGGCCCGGTACCGCGGTTCCCAAAAAATCGCGGCTGAAAGGGTTTTTGGCGCGCCTGACCGGCGCCGAGGCGCTGGCCGAGGAAAAAGCACGTTTGGAGGCATTTCTGAATGGTGTTCCGTCCTCCTGGTGCGGCTGGGCCGCCGACGGTACCGTGATCTGGCACGAGGATTTTTGCCGTCTGCTGGGCCTGCAGAAAATCACGGCGCTGACCGATATCCAGAACGTCCTTTCGCCCAGTGACGCGGCTGTTCTCGAGGGCATGTTCACCAGTCTTCAGGAGAAAAGGGAGCCGTTCTCGATCTCTGTGCGCACGGCTGACGGGGCGCACAGCCTGAAGCTGACAGGCAAGGCCGGGCAGGATCAGACAGGCGGGCAGCGTTTTGACATTCTCTGGCTTGAGGATACGACGCCGCAACATCAGGTGCGACGACAGATTGAGGATGCGCGCGTCAGCGCGGAGGAAGAGCGCGACCGTCTGCAGGCCGCGCTCAATCATCTGCCGCAACCGTTGTGGATGCGCAATGTCAAGACCGAGATTATCTGGTGCAATCGTGCTTATGCCCATATGCTCGACACCTCGCCGGCTACCGTCGTGGCCGAGCAAAAAGAGCTTTCCTTCCGTGCGGCTCGCAAGGGTGCCGCCACCATGTCCGGCAAGGCTTTGGCGCAGGCAGCTCTGGACACCGGCAGGACGGAAATGGCGCAAGCCTACGTAATTGCCGAAGGCAACCGGTGCCTCATGACAATCATGGAAATCCCCGTGCCTGCTGCCGGCGTGACTCTGGGCGTGGCGCAGGACATCACGCGCGAGGAGGAGCTGGAGGCAGAGAAAAAGCGTTATACGGCGGCGAACAAGGAGCTCCTGGAGCAGTTGGGCACGGCGATCGGCATTTTCGACGGTGAGCAGAAGCTGGAATTCTACAATTCGGCCTTTGCCCAGCTTTGGGGGCTTGAGGACAAATATCTGAACACGCACCCGAAACTGGGCGACCTCATGGAAAAGCTGCGGGAGACGCGGCGCCTGCCGGAACAGGCGGATTTCAGGAAATACAAGCAAGGCTGGCTGAACATGTTTACCGGCCTGCTCGGGCCGCACGAAGATATGCTCTACCTGCCGAATGGCAGCGCCCTGCGACGGCTTGTCGTGCCACATCCGATGGGCGGCCTGATGATGACATTCGAGGACGTGACCAGCCGTCTGGAGCTGGAATCCTCCTATAACACCCTTATAGCCGTGCAGAAGGAAACGCTCGACAACCTGGCCGAGGGCGTTGTCGTTTTCGGCGGCGATGGACGCCTGCGCCTGTGGAACCCCGCCTTTGCCCGGCTTTGGGGGCTAAACCCGGAAGATCTGGAGGGCGGACCGCACGTGACGCGCCTGACCGAAAAAATGAAAACGCGCTTTACGCCCGACGAATGGCCGCGCTGGCAGAAGCTGCTGGTTGCGCAAAGTATCGATCGCAGCATACAGGAAGGGCGTATGACGCGCAGCGATGGATCGCTGATTGAATATTCAACCGTGCCCCTGCCCGACGGCGGCGTGCTGATCACCCATGTAGATACAACAGATTCGGCTCGGGTTGAAAACGCGCTGAGGGAAAAGAACGCGGCGCTGGAGACGGCTGAGCGGCTCAAGCTCGACTTCCTCGCCAACGTTTCTTATCAGCTGCGTACGCCGCTGAACGCCATCATGGGTTTTGCGGAAATTCTGAGCAACGAATATTTTGGAACGCTGAACGATCGGCAGAAGGAATACGCCACCGGCATGCGTGAGGCGGGCGAACGCCTGCTGCATCTGATCGACGATATTCTCGATCTTTCCACCATTGAGGCGGGCTATATGGACATCAACAAGGACGAGGTGTTCGTGGCCGACATACTGGACCGGATTGGCGATCTGACGCGCGACTGGGCGCGCAAGGAAAAGATCGAGGTCCGCGCCGATTATGCGAAGAATCTGGGACACATTGTCGCAGACGAGCAGCGTTTAAAGCAGGTGCTGCTCAATCTTGTCCGCAATGCGATTGCGCACACCCCGCCGGGCGGCGTGATCACGCTGGGGGCAAAGCGTGCCGGAGAATCCGTTATGCTGACTGTCAGCGATACGGGGGCCGGCATTGCGCAGAAAGATCAGGAGCGTGTCTTCCAGCCCTTTGAGCGCGCGCATCAGGGCACAGGCAAGAACCGTGGCGCCGGGCTCGGGCTGACGCTGGTGCGTAATATCGTGGAAATGCACGGCGGCAGTGTTCTACTGGATAGTGACGAGGGCACGGGCGCCACGTTCACCATTACGCTGCCGGTCGGAACGCAGGCACAGCAGAAAAAGGCCAAGGCCTGAACCGGGCTTTAAAGGTTTAAATCCAGACAGGGTGAAAAGTTTTACAGGCAGACGGCCCAGGTGTCCGTGCCGCCCTCGGCTTTGCGTCGTCCGTAAATAAGGATATCGCCGGTCACGGCGGTCTTGCAGGAAAAAACGGGAACCAGGGTGCGCAGCACAAGATCCAGCTTCTGGTTATCAAAGAACGGGCCATAGGTGCAAAACTGCGCCTGCTCTTGCTCGTTCAGACGGAAGTTGGAGCGGTGCCGGGCTTTTTTGCCGTCTGCGGCGGTGTAAAAATTGGTGCTTAAGGAACCGTAGACTGTATACGGCGCCTTGTTCACGACATTGAAGCACAGAGGATCCTTCAGCACGTCGTCCTGTCCTGCCGGCGCGCTCATCGGCGGGGCCGGGGGCGGTGGTGTGCTGGCGGGTGGTTTGGCCGGGGTTTCCGTCGAGGAGGCTGATACCAGCTGGATGCCGCCGAAGGACTCGATCCCGGCCCGCGCTGCGAGGAAGGGGAGGCCGGTCAAAATTAAAATCGTCAGAAGGGCAAGAAGCCGTTGTTTCATGAAGACAAGTATAGAATAAGGCGGCAGGCCTGACCATACCGGGCTGTGGCGGCAACCTTAAAGTCTCAAATAGATACAATGTATAATATTAGCGTTATAAAAAACGATTGAGCGGCGAGCGCTGCCCGCCTTAAAACAGGGAATGACAATCCGGTCGGCAAGCCAGAAAGATACCGAAGACTGTGCCATCCGCCTCGCGGCGGGACTGGGGCGCGGCGACGTGATCCTGCTGCAGGGCGCTCTGGGGGTCGGCAAGACGGTGTTCGCCCGCGCCCTGATCCGCGCGCTGGCGGACGACCCGGCGCTGGAAGTGCCCAGCCCGACCTACACGCTGGTGCAGACCTACGACACGCTGCGGGGTCAGGTCTGGCACTTCGATCTCTATCGTCTGGAGCAGCCGGAAGATGTTTTCGAGCTGGGCTGGGACGATGCCTGCGCCGAAGGAATTGTGCTGGTCGAATGGCCGGAGCGCCTGGGCGGCCTGACGCTTCCGAAGCACCGGAAGATTCAGATTGAAAACGCGGGCGGGGATGCGCGGCTGATCGTCATCCCAGCCGCCGAAGGCTGAAGCACGCGATCCAGACCTTCGCGCACCATTTTTCTGAAATCCTGATAATCTTTGATATGGGCGGCACGCAGAACATTTTCCATTGCCGGTCCGCCATTTCCTGAACGGTAAAGCAGGTCCAGAAAATTCTTTTTCTGCGTCGTTTCCATTTTTCTGAACCGTTCGTAAAGTCCTGCGGCGATAAAAAAGGCGGGACGATGCACGTTATTGTGCAGGCGGCGAAAGGCGTCTTCCTGCTGCTCAAAGCCTTCGTGGCTATGGCGCTCCTCATCGCTCAGGGCCCGCGTCTTTTCAAGGACGGCAAGATCCTGCCTCAAATTGCCCAGACACTGGAAAGCCTCCGCCTGGCAGTGTTGCCGCAGGGCGCCCTGAAGGGCCGGAACGCAATCCGAATCGTAAAAGGCATGTTGCAGAAAAAAGGCCTGCGTTTCTCGAAGGCAGGCCGCCGTTCGGTTCAGGCTTGCTGATTCCCAATCAAATCCGGGCGAGGCGGCATCGTTGGCAAAATGTCCGAGCTCGTGGCTCAGATAGACAGGATCGTTGATGGTGCCATCATACGTGAATCTGATTGTCGACGGGCGCCCGTCGCTGCGCCGATCGGTCGGATCGCAAACCCCTTCGCACAATCCCGGCGCCGTCGCAGCGGAAAGATCAATCCATCCGTTCGCGGTCAAAGTTTCAAGAAGCGAAGCTATTTCCGGGTCGAGAGTCTCCAGCATGGCTGTAACATTCTTCTTGCTCTCTTCCCAGGTAAAGGAAGGGCCCGGAATGATGATTCTGTTTTTCCGCCCTTCGACCATGTGCAGATGCGGCGCTACCCGCTCCGCCAGCCGCCCGGATTCAAAGGCGGGCAGGACTTCCCCGATCAGGGCGTCGAAAAACGCGTCCGGGATATAGACCACGTCGGAAGGGTAATCGGCCCGGCTCTCGGGGTCGTCGAGAAAGGCATAATTAATGCCGTATTTGCTGTAGGTGAGATCCATGGGACGCTTTGCAAAACTCTCTTATCCGCGCGTTGCCTAAATGAGGCGGGACGGATATTAATATACGGGAAATTTCCCGGGATATCAAATTATGTCAAACACTAAAGAGGCACTCAAAGGAACGGCCCCTGATCATGCCTTTATCCTTGCCGCCGGCAAAGGAACACGGTTGCGGCCTCATACCGATCATTGCCCGAAACCGCTGGTCAGCGTGGGCGGCCGTCCGATCATCGATTATACGCTCGACCGTCTCGAAGAAGCCGGGGTGCGCACCGTCGTCGTCAATCTTCATCACATGGCCGATAAACTCGCCGAGCATCTGAGCCGGCGTACCGGCCTGACCATTATTTTATCGTTCGAGGAGGAGCTGCTTGATACGGGCGGCGGGGTGCGCCGTGCTCTGCCGCATCTGGGAGCCAATCCCTTTTACGTGATTGCCGGCGACGCCCTGTGGACGGAAGGACCCTCCGGCTCCGCCCTTGCACATCTGGCACGTGAATGGGACCCGACAAAAATGGATATTCTCACCCTGATGGAGCCGCTGACGCGCATGACGCTGACGAAAGGCGTCGGGGACTACGATCTTCTGCCCGATGGCCGGGTGAAACGCCGTGCCGACAAGGGCGGCGCTTATATGTGGACCAATATCCGCCTGAACAGCCCGGATATTTTTAGCAATATGCCGGAAGGGCGTTTTTCCTTCCTTGAGCTCATGGACCGCGCCGAAGCTGCTGGACGCTTTTATGCCCTCATCCATGACGGCCTCTGGCATCATATCAGCACGCCGGAAGACCTGGAGCGCGTGAACGCTGCGCTGGGCAGGCCGGAAAAGATCATGGCGTGAGCGCGAAAGTCTACAATATCCCCGCCGGGGTTCCCTTCGCTGACGCGCTGGCGGCAGAGCTTCTCGGGCGCTCCGCGGGCGCGCCCGAAAAATTATCTTCGCAGCGCATTTTGCTGCCCACGCGCCGTTCCTGCCGCGTTCTGCGCGAATCTTTTTTGCGCCTGAGCGAGGGGCGTCCGCTGCTCCTTCCGCGCCTTCAGCCGCTTGGCGAAGTCGATGAGGAGGAGCTGAGCCTCGACCTCGTCGGACAGAACGCGCTGTCAGATCTTTTGCCGCTGCCGCCGGCGATCCCGCCTTTGCAGCGTCAGATACTGCTTGCGCGGGCCGTCCTGGCACAAAAGGATTTCGTGCAGGGCGCAGACCAGGCGCTGGCCCTGGCCGATGCGCTCGGCCGACTTCTCGACCGCGTCTATACGGAGAATCTGGATATTGCGGATCTGGCCGGGCTGGCCAGCGCGGATTTCGCGCAGCACTGGCAGATAACGCTGGATTTTCTAACGATCCTGAGCAGGACCTGGCCTGAAATTCTGAAGGACATGGGTTGTATCGACGCGGCTGACCGCCGCAATCGCCTGTTGCTGATTCTGGCGGAAAGCTGGGACAAAGCACCACCGCCTTTCCCGATCTGGGCTGCGGGCTCAACCGGATCAATTCCCGCTTCCGCCCGCCTGCTGAAGACGGTGGCGGCGTTGCCGCAGGGCGGTGTGATTCTTCCGGGACTGGACCAGACTATGGATGAGGAAAGCTGGACGGCGCTCGACGACAACCACCCGCAGGCCACGCTGAAGCAGCTTTTGTCGCGCCTTCAGATCGGAAGAGACGATGTCAGGCCCTGGCCCTGCGCGGAAAGCGGCAACGCGGCCCGCCGCCATTTGATACAGGAAGCCCTGCGGCCGGCGGCAACGGCAGATAAATGGTCGTCACTTAAACTGCCCCAGCCGGAAAAGAAAAAAATCGGCGCTGCTCTGGAGAATCTGATTCGCTGTGATTGCGAAACATCGCAGGAAGAAGCGCGGACGATTGCGCTGCTCATGCGCGAAGCGCTGGAAACGCCCGGTTACACGGCGGCGCTGATTACGCCGGATCGCTTTCTGGCGCGCCGCGTTGCCATGCTATGCCGGCGCTGGGGTTTTGCCGTAGATGATTCGGGCGGCCAGCCGCTGAATCATACAGGTGTCGGCGGCTTTTTCCTGATGGTCATCGCCGTCATCACGGCCCAGTTTTCGCCCGTTTCGCTTCTGACGCTGTTGCGCAGCGGTCTGTGTGCGGCGGGCATGGACCGTGACCGGATTCTGAGTGCCGCCAATGTGCTTGATGTGAACATATTGCGCGGTCCCAAACCACCCCCCGGCATTGAAGGCCTGAAAAACAGGATCGCCGAATCCCGTTGTCACGATAAGGAAAAAGAAAAGGCGAAAGATATTGTCCAGCGTCTGGAAGCCGCGCTTATGCCGCTTTCGGATCTTGCGGGTAACAAGACGGCCCCTTTTACCGACTGGCTGCAGGCGCATATAAAAGCGGCGGAGGCGTTGGCCGCGAGCAGGAGCGCGCCGGGCGCAGAAAACCTATGGACCGGGGACGATGGTGAGGCGGCGGCGCTCTTTCTGACCCAGCTTGGCGGCTTTTCCGCGGGCTTGCCGGACACGGATGCGGAAACCTACCAGGCAATCATTGGCGAGCTTATGAAGAATATTCTCGTGCGCCCCGCCTATGGAACACATCCGCGTCTGTCGATCCTGGGTCAGCTCGAAGCGCGCATGGTGCAGTCCGACCTTGTTATTCTCGGCGGCCTGAATGAAGGAGTTTGGCCTCCGGCGCCCGGTCATGATCCGTGGATGTCGCGCCCGATGATGAAGGATTTTGGCCTGCCGCCGCCGGAGCGCGGCATAGGGCTTGCGGCGCATGATTTTGTCCAGGGTTTTTGCGCCGGGCGAGTGGCGCTGACACGGGCGGCCCGCATGAACGGCACACCCACGGTGCCTTCGCGCTGGCTGCAGCGTCTTGATACTGTTTTACAGGGGCTGGAGATTGATGCGGCGTCTCCTCATGAGGAGGGAAAACGCTATATCGCTCTGGGCCGTCTTCTGGACGATAACCCTGTTCTGCAATCCTGCGGGCGTCCGGCGCCCACGCCCCCACGGGCACTGCGCCCGCGCCGGCTTTCGGTTACGCAGATTGAAACGTGGATGAAGGATCCATACGCAATTTACGCCCGCGAAGTTCTGCGGCTGGAAAAGCTTGAGCCTCTCGAAAGGCGGCCCGACATGGCCGACCGCGGCACTTTCATTCACGACGTATTGAAGGATTTTATCAAGAACTGTCCGGACAATCTTCCCGGCAACGCGCGTAACATTCTTCTTGATATCGGCGTCAACCATCCGGGCCGGAAGGCCGACGATCCCGGCTTCTGGGATTTCTGGTGGCCGCGTTTTCAGCGCCTGGCGGACTGGTTCATAGACGATGAATCGAAAGGAAGGCAAGAGGCGCGCCCCGTCGCTGTTGAAATAAGCGGCCTCATAAAATTTTCCGGACCGGGCGGCGATTTCACGCTGACAGCCCGCGCCGACCGCATCGACCGCTTTCATGACGGGCGTTATGCGATCATTGATTACAAATCCGGCACAAATTTTCCGGTCTCAAAAATTCTTTCCGCCGAAGCGCCTCAACTTGTGCTGGAAGCGCTGATCCTGCAGGGGGGCGGCTTTGCCGATCTTCCGGCCGGGTCGGCCGCGCGTCTGGGGTATAAAATTCTGACCGGTGGAAACCCGGCGGGCGAGACGCGCGCCGCAGAGAGCGGCATTGAAACGGCGGTGGAAGAGGCGCGCATGGGGCTGGAAAGCCTGATCCGCGCTTTCGATGATCCTCAAACGCCTTATTACAGCGTACCCGATCCCGACCATGCGCCGCGCTTCAACGATTACGACCATCTGGCCCGCATTCAGGAATGGGCTGATCTCGATGACACGGCGGAGGCAGCCTAGAAATGACGCAGACCGCCCGGCAAAAAGAGCGCGATAAAAAACCACAGGATAAAACGTCGGAAAGCGGCGCGCCCGATCCCGACCTCGCGCAGCGCCGTGCTGCGGATCCGGGGGCCTCCGTCTGGGTTGGCGCCTCGGCGGGCAGCGGAAAGACCAAGGTGCTGACCGATCGGGTTCTGCGTCTTCTTCTGCCGCGTGAAGACGGCAAGCCGGGCACATTGCCGCAGCGCATATTGTGCCTGACTTTCACAAAGGCGGGCGCCAGCGAGATGGCCATGCGCCTGAACCGCCGCCTGTCAGCGTGGGCTGTTATGAAAGACGAAGATCTGGCCGCCG
>JANWLB010000056.1 GCA_025451095.1 Alphaproteobacteria bacterium | reverse complement strand
GCACGCGCTGCAGCACCGCGGCCAGGAAGCCAGCGGTATCGTCACGACGGACGGAACAGATTTTTTTGCCCACCGCGCCCTTGGCCTCGTCGATCAATCCTTCAGTAAGCGCGACGTGATCGAGAAGCTCAAGGGTCATGCCGCGATAGGGCACAACCGCTATGCCACGACGGGCGAAACGGCAGTTCGCAATATCCAGCCCTTATACGCTGATATTTCCCTGGGCGGTTTTGCCGTTGCTCATAACGGCAACCTGACCAACAGCCATCGCCTGCGGCAGGAACTGGTGCGCGAAGGCGCTATATTTCATTCGACTACCGATACAGAAGTGATATTGCATCTTGTCGCTGTGTCGAAGAAGAAAACCGTTGTCGATCGTCTGGTGGACGCGCTTAAGCGCGTAGAGGGCGCCTATTCTCTGGCTGCCGCCGCTGAAGGAAAAATCATTGGCGTGCGCGACCCTCTGGGAATTCGCCCGCTGGTGCTGGGGCGCCTGGGCAAGGCGCATATTCTGGCGTCGGAAACCTGCGCGCTGGACATTATTGGGGCGCAGTTCGTGCGTGACATAGAGCCCGGTGAAGTCGTGGTTCTGGATGAGCGCGGCGTTCTGAGCATGCGCCCCTTTGCCGCTCAGGCGCCGCGTTTTTGCGTTTTTGAGTACATATATTTCGCCCGGCCCGACAGCTCGGTCGAGGGGCGTTCTGTGTATGAGATGCGCAAGAAGATCGGCGCGGAGCTGGCCCGCGAGGCGCCTTGTGTTGACGCTGACCTGGTCGTGCCTGTGCCGGACAGCGGCGTCCCGGCGGCGATTGGTTTTTCACAGGAAAGCGGCATCCCGTTTGAGCTTGGTATTATCCGCAGCCACTATGTCGGGCGCACTTTCATCGAGCCTACGGACCAGATCCGGCATCTGGGCGTAAAGATGAAACACAACGCCAACCGCGCCTTTATCGAGGGTAAAAAGGTTGTCCTGATTGACGATTCAATCGTGCGGGGCACAACTTCGAAGAAAATCGTGGAGATGGTGCGGCAGGCGGGCGCCAAGGAAGTTCACATGCGCATATCCTCGCCGCCCACGGCGCACAGCTGCTTTTACGGCATCGACACGCCTTCGACCGATGCGCTTCTGGCGCACCGCATGACGCTTGATCAGATACGCGAATTTATTGGCGTCGATTCTATTGCCTATATCTCTGTGGACGGGCTTTACCGCGCGTCTGGTGCCCGCGGCCGCGACAGCGCGGCGCCGCAATATTGCGATGCCTGCTTTACGGGCGACTATCCCGTGGAGCTGGTTGACCATAACGACCGTCTGACGGGCAGCAAGGTCTCGAATCTGAGCGAACGCCAGATCAAAAAATAGACAAAAGACGGAAGCGGCATAACATGACGGCACTCAAGGGCAGAATCGCACTCGTCACCGGCGCCTCGCGCGGGATAGGCGCGGCCGTGGCGCAGGCTTATGCGGCGGCGGGTGCGCATGTTGTTCTGATCGCGCGCACATCGGGCGCGCTTGAGGCGGTCGATGATAAAATCAAAATAGCCGGGGGTTCGGCCACATTGATGCCGATGGATATGGCGAAGCTGGACAATGTCGACAGGCTGGGTCCGGCACTGGCAGAGCGGTTTGGCCGTCTGGACGTCGCGGTCGGGAACGCAGCGATGCTGGGTACGCTCACGCCGTTGCCGCATGCCAGGGCGGCAGACTGGGACAAGGTTATGAACCTGAATGTCACGGCCAATTTCCGCCTTATCCGTACGCTTGATCCGCTGCTGCGCGCCTCCGATGCCGGGCGGCTCATTTTCACCAGCAGCGGTCTGGGCCAGCTGCCGCTCGCTTATTGGGGCGCTTACTGCACCAGCAAGGCGGCGCTGGAAATGATGGTAAAAGTCTACGCGGCGGAAACGGAGAAGACGAATCTCCGCGCTAACCTCGTCGATCCGGGCCTTGTCGATACGGCGATGTTGCGCGAAGCCTTTCCCGGCGGCTATCAGGGGCAAACCCGTAAACCTGAAGACGTCGCCCCTTTGTTTTTACATCTGGCCGATCCGGGATGCGCGCGGCATGGCGAGGTCGTAAAAATATCTGATTTTCCAGTATCTTAGATAGCATTGCCCCGGCCCGGAAAAGCCCTTAATATTGAAAATACAAAGACAACAAACGGAGGCTTGCTCATGGGTATCATCGCGGAACTTCAGGAAGTCTTTTTGGATGTGGCAGGCACAATGGTTGCCGGCCTGAGTCACGACACAGTCGCGGCTAGCAATCTGTCAACGGCTGCTGCGGCGGCGACGGCAGTCGCGGCGTCTGTGCCGAGTCCGGAAGTTATGGCAGCCTCCCCCGATTACGGTATTGCGGTATCGCTGGTCGCTGCTTTTTCATCAACGGCACTTTGCCTGGCGCAGACCTATCTCTCCGGGCGCGCCCTGCGGCCCTCTGCGCCGGAAGGCCCGCGCTGATCTTTTTTCTTATTTTTTGAAGGGGTTTTTGCTCGCGCGCAGATAAAGGCGTATGGGCGTTCCCGGCATATTGAAATCCTGACGCAGGCCGTTGATCAGGTAGCGTTTGTATGAATCGGCCAGCCCGTCCGGCTGCGAAAGCCACAGAGCGAAGGTCGGCGGCCTTGATTTCAGTTGCGTCATGTACTTCAGACGGTTGGCCCGGCCTTTTGCCATCGGAGCGGGGTGGCGGCTTTCCAGCGCGGCCAGCCAGCGGTTGAGCCGGGCCGTCGGCACCCGCGTGTTCCATATACTGAACAAGTTCAGGACTTCATCCATCAGCTTGTCCATGCCCTTGCCGTCACGGGCAGAAATTGTCACAACGGGGACATCGCGGACTTGCGCCAGCGATAGTTCGACCCGCTCTTTCAGGTCTTTCCGGGTTCTGTCCTTGTCCTCGACCGCATCCCATTTGTTGACCGCGACGATCAGGGCCCGGCCTTCTTCCGTCACATGCTGGGCAATGGTCAGATCCTGCTTTTCCAGCGGCATCGTACCGTCCAGAAGCAGGACGACTACCTGCGCCAGCCTTATGGCGCGCAGCGTATCGCCCGTGGCCATGCGCTCAATCGCATCCGTCACGCGCGCTTTTTTGCGCAGCCCGGCCGTGTCGACCAGGCGCATTGTGCGCCCCTGATAAGTCCATGACACGGCAATGGCATCGCGCGTTATGCCCGCTTCCGGCCCTGTCATGACGCGCTCACTGCCCACCAGCATGTTCAGAAGCGTGGATTTTCCTACATTCGGCCTGCCGACAATGGCCAGCCGCAGCGGGGTTGTGTCCGGGATGTCCTTTTGCGCGAAAACATAATCTTCCCGTCCTTCCAGCTCGTCGAGGCCGGCTTCGGATATATCTTCCTCGCCCTCTCCAAACTCCTCCTCATCCTCTTCGGGCAAAGGCGGCAAGTGCGGTTTGAGCGCGTGATAAAGATCGTCAAGCCCGAGGCCGTGCGCGGCGGATAGCGCCACCGGGTCGCCTAGTCCCAGGCTGTAGGATTCCGCCATCGCGGCCTGTGACGCCTTTTCGCTCTCGCATTTATTGACGCCGAGAATGACCGGAATTTTACGCTTGCGCAGCCATGTCGCGAAATGCTCATCCATGGGGGTCAGTCCCGCACGTCCGTCGATCAGGAACAGTACGGCGTCGGCCTGTTTGAGCGCTGATTCGGTCTGCCGCCGCATGCGCGCCTGGATGCTGTCGTCGAACTTTTCTTCAAGTCCGGCGGTGTCTATGATACGCAAGGGGTGACCCATGATGTGGCCTTCGGCTTCGCGCCAGTCGCGGGTCAGGCCGGGCGTGTCGTCGACCAGCGCCATTTTTTTGCCGGCCAGCAGGTTAAAGAGCGTTGATTTGCCGACGTTGGGGCGGCCCACAAGGGCAAGGGTGAACATGATGCATCACTACTGATAGGCGACCAGCTCACCGTCGTCTGTCAGCAGGTAGAGCACGCCACCGGCAATGACGGGTGGCGTGGTCACGGACCCCTTGACAGACCAGGAGCGGATGATTTTTCCGTCTTCCGGCGCAATTTCGCGGATTTCACCCGTGGAACTGGCAACGATCAGGCGCCCGCCCGCCAGAACGGGACCGGTCCAGAAAATCGGATTGTCACGGTCTTCGGGGTCCTCATAGCGGGGCAGCTTGTCGACCCAGCGTATGCTGCCTGTATCACGGCCCAGCGCGACCAGGGCGTTTTCCGACGAAATGACGAAAAGATGATTGCCTGCAACCCACGGCGTTTCCGAGCCGCCGATCTCGCGTTGCCATATGCGCGTGCCTGTGCGCAGATCGATCGCGGCCATGCGGCCGCTGAAGCTGAGGGCGATAACGATATCCTTGTCGATGACAGGCAGGCCGCGTATGTCGGAAAGCGCGCTGCCTCCGCCACCCAGCGCCGCGCCGGAAAGATTCTCGCCCCATGCGGGCGTGCCGTTTTCAACTCTCAGGGCAAAAAGTTCGCCGGAAGAAAAAGCGGGAACGACCACATCTTGCGCCACGGCGGGACTGGCGCCGCCGATCAGGCCGGTATTGTTGCCGATTCCGGCATATTCCCACAAAATCTGGCCTTGCGCCGGATTGATGGCGATGATGCGGTTATCCAGCGTGCTGACGAAAATGCGATCTTCCATCGCCGTCGGCGCGGCGCGTGAGGGTGCCGGTATCGGCGCGCGCCACAAAATAGAGCCGTTCGAAGGCGAAAGGGCGATCACCTCGTCATAGCCGCCGGTCACATAAAGCTGGCCGTGCGAATAGGCGAGACCGCCGCCGATGACTTTTTCATCTTCCTGCGGGTCGCTTATATCCGCGCTCCAGAGCTTTTTGCCGTCAGTCGTCGAAAAGGCGGAAACCTGGCTGTCCGTATCAAGGGTGAAGACGCGGCCGTCCACGACAATGGGCTGCGCGGTCAGGGGCAGGACCTTGGTCGCCCCTTCGCCGATATCCACCGACCATGTTTTCTTCAAGGGCCCTTCATTAAGCACCAGGTTCTGCATGGCGTGGTTCGGATAGCCGCCCGCCTGCGGCCAGAAATCATTGCGCCAGGCCGACGGGGCAATGAAGCCCTGCGCCGTCAGTGCATCGCTGTCCGGTTCGATATTGCGCTGAAGCTCAAGCACGGAGACGCGCTCGCCCGGCAACTTTTCTTCATCGTCGCTTTTTAGCCAGCTGGGCGTCGAGCAGGCGCCCAGCAGCAGCCCGGCGGCAAGAAAAACAAAAAGAGGGGCGCGCTTCAGAGCTGATTTCATTGCGGCGCATCCTTTTTGGACGGGCGGGCCGCTTCTTTGGCGGGGGCCGGGGCAGGGACCGCGTCCTTTTTGATGTTTTCTTCCTTCAGGGCATAGACAAGGTCGAGCGCCTTGGCACGTTCCAGCAGCGACGGGGGAACGCCGGCGCCGCTGCGCACCGCGTCCAGATATTCATGCGCGCGGGCATAGTCGTTAAGGTCGTGCGCGGCGATCAGGGCGGCCTGAACCAAAGCATGCCAGTGCCACGCACTGCCCTTGTCTTTCAGCAGAGGCTTCAGCCGGGTGATCAGCGCTTCGGGATCGGCGTCCTTTTTCTCCAGCGACCATTCAAGCCGCACCGACAGAAGACGTGCCAGTCCGCCATAGAGGGCGGGAAGGGCTTTGTCATCGGCGGCTTTTGTATAAACGGCCAGCGCTTCTTCTTTTTTGCCCTTGCCAAGCAGCACACCGCCCTCGGTCAGCCAGGCGACGGCGCGCGCACCGGGGCGCAAGGGTCCGGTGGCCTTGTTCAGCGCGGCGGGAATGTCTTCCTCGGACAGGGCCTGGACGAGCACGGCGGTCTGCCGTGTGTTGACGCTATGATTCCAGGCGCGCCAGCCGGACATGATGCCAGTCAGCACGACGGCCAGAATGGCACCGCCAATAATATAGGGGCCGTATTCCTTCCACAGGGCGTTGAGCCGGTCCTGTTTCAGGCTTTCTTCAATTTCATGAATAAGTTCGTTGTTGCTCATGCTGGCTTTCCGGCCTTGATATCCCGGCCTCTTTTAACGAGGGCCTATATTAACCAAAAATCGCAGGGGCGCCAGCCCTTATGTCTTAATGCCTTAAGGGCTTAGCACGCGGCGCGAAGGTCTAGCGCCATTTGATCGAACAGCCCATGGACGGGACTTGGGTGGCGGGACCCTTGCCGGTTTCGGCGATGGCCAGAAGGGCTTCGCGCAGCTCGCGCTTCGTGTCCGGAGCGGCTTCCTTCGGGCCGGCGCTGTCGACCCGGCCGCGATACTCCAGCCGCCCGTCTGCATTGAAGCCGAAAAGATCGGGTGTGCAGACGGCGCCATAGGCTCGGGCGATATCCTGTGTCTCATCAATCAGATAGGGAAAGGTGAAGCCGTGCTCTTTTGCAAAAAGCGCCATATTCTCAAAAGAATCGGCCGGATATTTTTCCGTATCATTGGGCATGATGGCCACGCAGCCGATCCCGGCTTTCTGGAGCGCGGCGGCATCGGCTGTCAGGCGTCCGATCACGGTCTTCACATAGGGGCAGTGGTTACAGATGAACATGACGAGCAGGCCCCTGGGACCGCGGCAGGAGGTCAATGTATGCATCTTCCCGTCCGTGCCCTTCAGGTTGAAATCCGGGGCGGAAAAGGCGGGTTCTTTTTGCGGGGTTTGCAGCAGGGCCATGACGTTTTCTCCATATGAAAAATAACAAGCCAAGTCTTTGAATTATAGGGCGTTTCAGGACACAGGCCACTAAAAAAATGGCCTTTATGCTATAATCGTCTTATGAGTTTTAAGGTCATCGACAATCCCGATTTCAAAAAATTCAGAAAGCAATCTGGCTTCAGTAACGCACAGTTCAAGAGGCTGGCCGGCCTTTTCAGCCGGGGTGCTACCGAGAAGGTCTTCTATGACATCGCCGTGGATGTAGATTTCGATACGGGCACCTGCGCTTTCACCTATTTCAGGACTAATAGCTACGTTCCCTACCTTCAGTTCGTAATCCGCCGTGTCGGCCCCCAGACCGACATGTACGAGGTCTACAAGGAAGGCCGCGGCCGGATCGCGCGCAGCGGCCTTTTCGAGCGCGCCTTTGCCCGCATCGAAGAGGAAGTCGATAGCCTGATGTAGCTGCCTTTTTCGCGGCCCTCCCTTTATTTGCCGGACGAACTTCTTTAGGATGAAAGCGGTTTCATTTCTGAAGGAGGCAGGTTCATCATGGCAAAAATAAAGGTCAAAAACCCGGTTGTTGAGGTCGACGGCGATGAAATGACGCGGATCATCTGGCAATGGATCCGGGAGCGCCTGATCCTGCCCTATCTCGATATCGATCTTAAGTATTTCGACCTTTCCATCCAGAACCGCGACAAGACGGACGATAAGGTGACAATTGAGGCCGGTGAGGCGATCCGCAGACACGGTGTCGGCATAAAATGCGCGACCATCACGCCGGACGAAGCGCGGGTCAAGGAATTCAATCTTAAGAAAATGTGGAAATCGCCCAACGGGACGATCCGGAATATCCTGGATGGCACCGTCTTTCGCGAGGCCATCATATGTCGGAATATACCGCGCTATGTTCCCGGCTGGGAAAAGCCGATTGTTATCGGCCGTCATGCGTTTGGCGATCAGTACCGGGCAACGGATGTCAAAATCCCCGGGCCCGGCCGTCTTACTTTAAATTATCAGCCCGAAGGCGGAGGCCCAGCCCAGAGCTGGGATATATTCGAGTTCAAGGGGCCTGGCGTGGCCATGGGTATGTACAATCTGGACGATTCGATTTCCGGGTTCGCGCGTTCCTGTTTCAATTACGCCCTGCAGCGCGGCTGGCCCCTGTACTTGTCGACAAAAAACACCATACTTAAGCAGTATGATGGACGTTTCATGGAAATATTTCAGCGTATCTATGACACGGAATTCAAAACGTCTTTTGAAAAGGCAAAAATTACTTACGAACACCGACTGATCGATGACATGGTGGCGCAGGCGGTCAAATCGAACGGCGGCTTTGTCTGGGCCTGCAAGAATTATGATGGCGATGTGCAGTCGGATGTCGTGGCGCAGGGATTCGGCTCTCTTGGCCTTATGACGTCAGTGCTTCTGACGCCGGACGGACAGTGCGTGGAGGCCGAGGCTGCCCACGGCACCGTCACCCGCCATTACCGCCAGTGGCAGAAAGGTGAAAAAACTTCGACGAATCCCGTGGCTTCAGTGTTTGCATGGACGCAAGGCTTGCAATACCGGGGGAAATTCGATAACAATCCCGACCTCATGGCCTTTGCGCAGACGCTTGAAAAAACCTGCGTTGAGACGATCGAGGCAGGCTTCATGACCAAGGACCTGGCCCTGCTGGTAGGTGAAAAACAAAAATGGCTGACGACAGAAGAGTTTATGGACAAGCTGGTCGCGGGGCTGGAAGCCCGGATGAAAAAAGCGGCATGATGGTTGCGCGCATTCTTCTGGCTGCACTTGTGGCGGGCATATTGACGATCTCCTCTCTGGCGGTTGCCAGGGAAGGCGGCGTGTTTTCCGGCCCCGTCATCGGCGAGATGAAGACCTATACCACCAAATACGAAGACACACTGGTCAAGATCGCCCGCGACAACGATATCGGTTTCGTAGCACTGCGCGCGGCCAATCCGCATGTCGATCCCTGGATGCCCGGCGCCAACGTGAAGATGTCTATTCCCGTCATGCGCCTGATCCCGGATGCGGCCCGTCAGGGCATTGTTATCAATCTGCCGGAAATGCGTCTTTATTACTATCCGAAGAGCGGCGCCGCGCCACAAAGTTTTCCTATCGGCATCGGCCGCGAAGGCCTGCTCACGCCCGTTGGTGAGACACATGTCCGGGCCAAGGTGGTGGGTCCTGTCTGGCGCCCGACGCCGCGCATGCGGGCCGAAGACCCGACCTTGCCTGAATCGGTTCCGCCGGGGCCGGACAATCCGCTGGGCACACACGCCATGTATCTGGGCTGGCCGGAATACCGGATTCACGGAACGAACAAGCCTTACGGCATTGGCCGCCGGTCGAGCAGCGGCTGTATCCGCATGTACCCCGAAGATATCATCCGGCTTTATCCTCTTGTTCCGGAAGGCACGCCGGTGCAGGTGATCAATCAGCCGGTCAAGGCGGCGTGGATCGGAGACGATCTGTATGTCGAGGCGCATCTGACCATGGGCCAGGCGGACCGCATGGAAGTAGACGGCGGCCTTCCGACCTATGAGATGAGCGAAGACGACATGCGTGAAATCATCAAGGCCGCAGGCCCCGTATCGGCCGATCTTGACTGGCAGAAAATCAGGCAGGTTATCCGTGAGCGCCGCGGCTATCCCATCGTTGTGGCCCAGCGCAAATCAAACGCACCGGCCGAAAAGAAAACCGAAAATGAAGCGCCGTCCGCCAAGACGGGCGCGAAAGAAATATTTGGTCCCGAGAAAAGCAAGGGCCTGAACCAGTCTTAAGCCAAGCGCCGGAGCCAGACGCCGGATCAGTGTGTGGCCGCAAAGCCAAAATACAACATGACCAGCAGCGAATATATGGCCGGTATATAGAGCGGCGCCAGGATAAGCCACGCCCGCAACTCACCCTGGGCGAAGAAATAGCCGATGCTGAGCAGCGCCGATCCTATCCAGGCCCACATGCCGCCCCCCGTCAACCACAAACCAAAACTTTGCTGCATGGAGTCAGGCACTGCAGGAAAGACGCCCATAATGACGGCAACGTTGATGAGGACCGGTATGGTGAAATAGCCGGCCAGGTTGATAAACAGAAAAAGAAGAACTTTAACGATATGGAGCATGATGTCTCCCCCGCGTGATTTATGCCCACACCCAGCTTAATACGGGTTCGCACATAAAAAAAGACTGTCCGTGTTTCCGCGGACAGTCTTTTTAAACTTTAAGCGGGCAGCTTACTTGCGCTGCTTGCCTTGGAACATGGCATCGCCTTTGGTCTGGACAACTTCGTTGCTAGCGCCAGCCGTGCGTTCGTTGGCGTAGGGGCCGCGGTGCTCGCCGGTGTAAGCGGAGTCGGAGTTGTTTGCGCAGGCCGACAGGGCCAGAGCGGAGCCGATGAGGCAAAGGGTAACAAGCTTCTTCATAGTATCCTCTTTCAGGGTTAGTGTTTAGGAAACAGACAGAAAATATGCCCCCGCAGAGCGCGAAGAGCAAAATCCATTTCTTATATACATCACTCAATAGCTAAAGAATACTGTTTTTCAAGAGTTTTTTTGTTTTCGGACACATTTTTTAGATTTCGATAATGCAAACATCTGGCTTTTTAAGGGGCCCGTACGCCGAAGCTGACGACCGTCCTATGCGGTCAGCTTTTCCCGTCTTCCCGCACTTTTCCGAAATAAGCGTCGATTCCATCGGTCAGGGCGCGTGCCAGTTTTTGCCGGAAACCGGCATCCATCAGCATCTGGACTTCGCCCCGGTTGGACAAAAAGCCCATCTCGACCAAAATCGACGGGGTATCGGGATTTTTCAGCACGGCAAATCCGGCCGACCGGTGTGGATTTTCCAGCAGGCGGATGCCGTTAAGACGCAGCACGTCGGCAGCCGTATTGGCGAAGAAGTTTGACTGGTTCAGCGTGTCGCGCATGGCGAGATCGACAAGAATGTTCGCGACCATGTCATCCTTGTCGCTCAAATCCACGCCCGCGACCAGATCGGCACGGTTTTCGCGCAGAGCCAGGCGCTCTGTTTCCGAATCCGATGCTTTTTCCGAGAGCGTATAGACAGAAATGCCGCGCACATTGGACTTGCCGATGGAATCGGCATGCAGCGAGACGAACAGGTCCGCTTTGTTCTGCCGCGCGAAATCGACCCGCTGATAGAGGCGCAGGTAATTGTCCTTCTCCCTCGTCATCTTCACTTTATAGCGGCCGGTGGCTTCAAGCTGGCGCTTGAGTTCTTGCGCCATGGCCAGTGTGATGTTTTTTTCCAGCGCGCCGTTCGTGCCGGTGGCGCCGGGATCGACGCCCCCATGCCCCGGATCAATCACAATCAGCCGTTTTTCCGAAGGGCTGATGGGCCGCTCCCGTTCAGGTTTGCGGGCGGGCGGGCTCAGGGCTTCGCCGGATGTCGCGGTCGCGGCGGCCATTTGCTGAGGTGGGGCTTCGTTCTGTTCAGTCGGAAGGGACGGTGGATGCGGCGGCGCCAGCGTGCGATTGCCACCGCGCGCATCATGCAGTTTCAGCGTGCCGAGGGATTGTGTGCCGGGCGGTGGCGGTGCGGCGACCGGGGGCGGGACATAGGCGGCTACGGCTGTGGGTGGCGTGGCCGGGGCACTGCCCGGACGAAAATCTACGACCAGCCGGTCGGGCTTTTCCTGATCGCGCGGCAGGAAAAACGCGGAACGCACGGTGACAGGCGTGGACATAAGGATGATGATGCGCGACCGGCCGGGCCCCGCCGTCAGATCGGGCTCCACCGACCTGATGCCGCTGCCGGGCGGGCCGGTCAGGGTGCCCGCGTGCCAGTCCATCGGTGGCAGATCGATCACCAGCCGGGGCGGCGCTGTCAGGGCGGATATCTTGAAGGCTGCCTTTTCGCTTAAGTCAAAAACGATCCTGACCTTGTCGGGATGCTGGCCGATGCGCACCCCGTCGACGCTCAGCGCCCAGGCATTTTTTGCGCCTGCCGCGCAAAAAGCCAGGGTAAAGAGGACGAAAAAAAGGCTTAGGCGGCGAATGTTAACCATCGATCTATCATTATCATTAATGACCCCCCGCACCAAGCCGGAAAGCGCCGCTTTCCACTCCCTCGTTCCTGTTTTGTCTTTGCTGTAATTTGCCCCGGTTTGGCAAAAAATTTTTGTTTATTATCAGTGTGATAAGGCAACTTAATTTTTTTGTTGCCGCTGCTGTTCCCAGCTTGTATGGTGCCCCTTAAGCGACCCGTTGTGGCTCTAGCAAAAATGGTTCTATCGGAAATTACAGGTTTCGCTAGTCGCAACGGTTAAGAAGCGGGAGTTTTAAACAAGTATCCCGCTACCGGCATGGGGACGTTCGTCTTGATCAAAGAGAACCGTTGCGAGCGCCAGCCAAAGCCCGGACTTCTATATTTTTGACGCAACGCTATTCGCGCTTGCGCCGCCCGTTTCACATGGTCGCGTGTGAAATCGCAGGCGGCAGCGCGCAGGAGATATGACATGACCAAAAAAATGCTTATTGATGCAACCCACGTTGAAGAGACAAGGGTTGCCGTCGTCGACGGAACACGTCTGGTTGACTTTGACTACGAAAGTAAAGTCCGCAAACAACTCAAAGGAAGCATATTTCTCGCCAAGGTAACGCGGGTCGAACCCTCGCTGCAGGCGGCCTTCGTGAATTTTGGCGGCAATCGCCACGGCTTCCTGCCGTTTTCCGAGATTCATCCCGATTACTTCCGCATCCCGATCGCTGACCGTGAGGCACTTCTGGCCGAACAGGAGGCTGAAATGGAAGAGCGCCGTGCCGCCGAGGAGGCTGAAGAAGCCGCCGAGGAAGCCGCGGCGCTGGCTCAGGGGCAGGGCGGTGACGCTCTTCCGGACAGGGAAGATCATGGCGGAGCCGATGTCGACATCGATGCTGACGCGGATAACGAGGAAGAGCCCGAGGAAATTGAAGAGCTGGGCGGCGCTGTATCCGGCGATCTTCCGCCCGAGGATGAGGCCGAGGTTTCCGCAGGAGAAGCCGGAGATGTTGAGCCGGCCGTATCTGCCTATGACCAGGGCGCGGCCGACTTTGAATCCGGCGAAGATACAGAATCGTCCATTGAAGGCCAGGGCCCTTCTTTCTCGGTTGAGGCCGAGCAAGGAGGAGAAGGCGCCGCCGAGGAAAACTCCGGCGAAGGTTTTGACGAAAGCGGAAGAGGAGGCGAAGGCGAAGGCGAAGGCGAAGGTGGACGAGACGGCGGCCGCCGTCATGGTCGAGGCCGAGGCCGTCGCGGCCGTGGTCGTCATGGCCGGGGGCGCGACCGCATGCCTGACAGATCCCGCCGCGTCGAGGTTGTCGGCGGCGACGGTGTCGAGGGCGACCATCCGGTCCGGCCCTCCATGCGCCGTCATTACAAAATCCAGGAAGTGGTCAAACGCGGCCAGATCATGCTGATCCAGGTCTCGAAGGAAGAGCGCGGCAACAAGGGCGCCGCCGTGACCACCTATCTGTCGCTGCCGGGCCGCTATTGCGTCCTGATGCCAAACAGCCCGCGCGCGGGCGGCGTCAGCCGCAAGATCGCGAGCTTCAAGGAGCGGCACCGCATGCGCGACCTATTGGCTGAACTGCAGGTGCCGGAGGGTATGTCCGTGATCATGCGAACTGCCGGCGTTTCCCGAACCAAGACGGAAATCAAGCGCGATCTCGATTATCTCACGCGCCTTTGGGACAATATCCGCGAACTGACGCTGCAATCGACGGCGCCGGCGCTGATCCACGAGGAAGGCAACCTGATCCGCCGCGCGATCCGTGATATTTACGCCCGCGACGTCGAGGATATCCTTGTATCGGGTGACGAAGGCTTCAAGCTGGCACGGGATTTCATGAAGATGATGATCCCCTCGCACGTCAAACGGGTACAACACTATGTCGATGACAAAAACCCGCTGTTTCACCGCTATCAGGTGGAAAGCCAGTTCTCCGCGATGGGAGAGCCGGTCGTCACGCTGAAATCCGGTGGCTACGTGGTCATCAACCCGACAGAGGCGCTGGTATCGATTGACGTGAACTCCGGCCGCGCGACGCGCGAACGCCATATTGAGGAAACGGCGCTCAAGACGAACATGGAGGCCGCCGAGGAAGTGGCGCGCCAGCTTCGTCTGCGCGATCTGGGCGGTCTTGTCGTCATTGACTTCATCGACATGGAAGACCGCCGCAACAACCGCAAGGTGGAGGCGCGCTTGAAAGAGGCTCTCTCCAGCGACCGTGCCCGGATACAGATCGGGCGGATATCGTCCTTCGGTCTTCTTGAGCTCTCGCGCCAGCGGCTGAACCCCAGCCTGACCGAAGCGCAGTTTGAAAAGTGCAGCTACTGCAAAGGTATCGGCAATGTGCGCACCGTCGATTCGGCGGCGATCACAGCCATGCGTGCCCTGGAGGAAGCCGGTGTGCGCGGCCGTGCCGATCAGGTGGTCCTGCGTGTCTCGAACGCGGTCGCTATATATATTCTGAACCACAAGCGGGAAATGCTGGCGGATCTTGAGCGCCGTTACGGCTTCTCCATTCTCGTCCGAGTCGATGAAGAACTGGCACCTTCGGGCTTCAGCGTCGAGCCGGTCAAGGGCGGCGGGGGAGCCGCGCCCGCGCCCCGGCAGGAAACCAGAGGAGCCGTCCAGTACGAAGATTCTGAAGGCGAGGCCGAAGAATCCGCGCCGGAAGCAGGCGAAGGCGGTGAAGATTCCGACGGCGCGGAGGAACAAAGATACAACCGCGAAGATCGCCACCATCACAGGGGCGAACGCTCGCACGGCGACGATCATGGCGGCGGACGCCGTGGTGGCCGGGGACGCCGTGGCGGCCGCAACCGCAGCCGCGATGACCGCAGCGGAGGCGGCTATCGTGGCGCTGATCGGGGCCAGGGCAGCGACGAATACAGATCGCCTTCCTTTGAAACACCGGAAATGGAAGCCGACCTTCCCGACGATATCGGTAACCGCGCCGAGGGGCCGGAATCCGGCTCTGCCCGGCAGGGCCGCGAAGAAGGTCAGGGCGGCAACCATGGCCGCCGTGACCAGGGCGACCGTGGTGGCGATCGCGGCGGACGCCGTGGTGGCCGGGGACGTCGTGGCGGCCGTAACCGCAACCGTAGCCGCGACAGTGGCCCGGGCGCAGACGACAGAAGCGGCAGCGACGGCAACCACCGTTCGTCAGGTGGCGGAGAAGATAACCCCGCGCCGCACGGCGGCGGCCGGGATTTTTCGCACTCAGATGAGGGCGCGCCTCCCGCCCGCCCGCAGCGGAGCGAGCCGTCGAACGACCGGGCGCCTGTGCGTAACGCAGACTATGATCGCGTCAACGAAGCGCCTTCAGAAAAGAAAAAGGGCTGGTGGAACAGGCTGACCGATTAACGGTCAGCCGCCGGCTTTAGCGGGAAGCCACGCCGACAGGCGTTTGCAGGCTTCCTCGACCGATTCCGTTGATCCGGCGAAGGAGATGCGGATGGTGCCGTGGCCGCGCTTTTCATCGAAATCGACACCCGGCGTACAGGCCACTTTTGCCTCGTCCAGCATGCGGCGACAGAAAGCCTCCGAATCATTGGTCAGGTGGCGGATGTCCGCATAAAGATAAAAGGCGCCCTTCGTATCCGACAGACGATCCAGCCCGATGGCGGGGAGGCGCTTTTTTAGAATCTCCAGATTTTTTCTGTAACGGGCGACATAGCCATCCAGAACGTCGGTATGGTCGAACGTTTTGTAGGCGACGTGTTGCGCCAGGGTGGGCGGGGCGATCAGAAGGCTCTCGGCCAGGCATTTGACGCGCTTTGTGACTTCCGGCGGCATAACCAGCCAGCCCAGGCGCCAGCCCGTCATGGCGAAGTATTTGGAAAAGCTGTTCAGGATGACCGCTTCATCGGTATAGCGCAGGACCGTCTCCGCTTTTTCGCCATAAGTGACGCCGTGATAAAGCTCATCCGATATCAGCCGGACTTTATGCTCCTTGCACCATGCCGCAATTTTTTTAAGCTCTGCGGGCGGAATCAGCGTGCCGGTCGGGTTGGCGGGGCTGTTGATGACCAGTCCGTCAATCTTCTCCTCCAGCGCCTCCAGATGCGCCACGGTCGGCTGGTAGTTTGTCTTGGCTGATGTCTCGATCTCGACCGTTTTTATGCCCAGCGATTTGAGATAGCTGCGGTAGGGCGGGTAACCCGGCGTAGGCACGGCCACTTTATCGCCGATTTCAAACAGGCTCAGGAACGCCAGCAGGAAGCCGCCCGATCCGCCCATGGTCACGGCAAGCCGGCTGATATCCATGTCAATTCCATAGGTATCGCGGTACCAGACGGCAATCCGGTCACGCAGCAAAGGCATGCCCAGCGCCTCGGTATAGCCCAGCCTCGGGTCGGCATTGATTACCCGGCAGGCGTAATCCAGCGCTTCCTTGGGAGCGCCGTCGCTGGGCTGGCCAGCCTCCAGGTGTATGATGTCCTCGCCCCGGGCGGTACGTTCATTGACGACACCCAGAATGTCCAGCGCCCTGAAAACAGGGATATCCGAGCGTTTTGAGAGTTTCAGGGCCATGAGGTGGCAAGCTCCGCAAAAAAGGACCCCTAAAAAGCCATAAAACCCTTTTTTTTGCAAGCTTCTATTTATTCTCCCCGTTATTCACAGCCCGGATTGGTCATCGATCTGGCCAGCGATGCCGGCGCTCTGTTAGGGTGGCCACCATGACAGCCGAAACCGCCATTCGGAATTTCGCCGACCGCAAGCCGGCCGAAACCGCGCCCTCCTACCGCCTGCTGCCTCATAACGAGGAAGCGGAGCAGGGGCTGCTGGCCGCCCTTCTGGTTGATAACCGGGCGCTGGAAAAAATCGGCGAGTTTCTCAAGCCCCAGCATTTTTTTGCGCCCGCGCATCAGCGGATCTATGCGGCAATTATCAAGCTGATCGAACGCGGCCAGACCGCAAGTCCCGTTACGCTTAAAGCCTACTTTGAAAAAGACGAGGATCTGGCTCATATCGGCGGCGCCGCTTATCTCGCCGACCTCGCCGCCAGCGTTGTTACTGTCGTTAACGTTCTCGATTACGGGCGGACGATCTATGAGCTTCATCTGCGGCGCGAGCTGATATCGCTGGGCGAGGATATCGTCAACGAGTCCTTTGAGCACACGATCGAGCGCGACGCCAACGCCACCATCGAAACAGCGGAAAGCCGCCTGTTTGAGCTGGCCGAGACCGGCGAGGTGCGCGGCGGCTTTGCCACTTTGCGCAATTCCGTCGTCACCGCCATAGAAATCGCGGAAAGGGCTTTCAAGGCCGAAGGCCACGTCACAGGCGTGACAACGGGCCTTCGCGATCTGGATCAGAAGCTTGGCGGCCTTCATCCTTCGGATCTTCTCATTCTTGCCGGCCGCCCCTCGATGGGAAAAACGGCGCTGGCCACCAACATCGCTTTCAACGCCGCGCGGCGTTACGCCGAGACGGGAGGCAAGGAAGGCGCCATTGTCGGGTTCTTTTCGCTTGAGATGTCGGCGGACCAGCTGGCGACCCGTATCCTTGCGGACATGTCCGGCATTTCCGGCGACGCCATTCGCAAGGGCCAGATCAAGGAAGACGATTTCCGGCGTTTCGTCGAGGCCAGCCAGAAGCTGGCGCAGGTGCCGTTCTATATTGACGACACGCCCGCCCTTTCGATAGCGGCCGTTCGTACCCGCGCGCGCCGCCTGAAGCGCAAGCATGATCTGGGTATGATCGTGATCGATTACCTCCAGCTTCTGCACGGCAGCGGCTCGCGGCAGGCGACGGACAACCGCGTCCTCGAGGTGGGTGAGATCACGCGCGGCCTGAAGGCCATTGCCAAGGAGCTGCAGATACCGGTTCTCGCCCTGTCCCAGTTGTCGCGGGCGGTCGAGCAGCGCGAGGACAAGCGGCCACAGCTTTCAGACCTTCGTGAATCGGGCTCTATCGAACAGGACGCCGACGTTGTCATGTTCGTCTACCGCGAAGAATATTACCTGGCGCGCGAAGAGCCGACACACAAGATAAGCGAGTCGGACGAGAAATATTATGATCGTCATGAAAAATGGGCTTCGCGCCTGCAGGAAGTCGCCAACACGGCGGAAGTCGTCATCGCCAAGCAGCGTCACGGTCCAATCGGAATCGAGCGCCTCTTCTTTGATCCGGGGCTGACGCGATTTAGCGATCTCGACCACGCACGCTCCAAATGATGCCGCCGGACATATCCGCCACGGCCCGGCTGACTGTGGATCTGGGCGCGGTGGCCCGCAATTACAGCATTATCTGTACGCGCATTGGCCCGCATTGCCGCGCTGCCGGTGTGATCAAGGCGGATGCTTATGGTCTTGGCATGAAAGAGATATGGGCGGCGCTGGAAAGCCAGGGCTGTCCGCTTTATTTTGTCGCGACGCCGGACGAGGCGCTGGCGCTGCGGGCGCTGACGAAAAAGCCCGCAGGTGTCCTGGGGGGCGTTTTCCCGGGAATCGAGGAGGAATTTATCCGGCACAATCTCTGGCCGGTACTTAACAGTCTTGAAGATATCGCACGCTGGCAGCAGGCGGCGGTGCGGCGGGGGCTGAGCCTTCCTGCCATTGTCCATTTCGATACCGGCATGAACCGGCTGGGGTTGCCGGCGCATGAGGCGGAGATTCTATGCGGCGATCCGGGGCGGCTCGACGGCGTCGATGTCAAAATGATCATGAGTCATTTCGCCTGTGCAGATGAGGCGGACAGCCCGATGAATGCGGAGCAGGCCGCGCGTTTTGACAAAATAGCCGCTTATTTTCCTCAAGCGGAAAAATCGCTGGCCAACTCATCCGGCATTTTTCGCAGCCCGGCCTATCATCACGATCTGGTGCGGCCGGGTATGGCCCTCTACGGCCTCAATCCGACACCTGAAGAAAGCAACCCCATGCAGCCGGTGGTAACCCTCGCCACGCGCATATTGCAGGTCAAAGCCGTGCGCGCCGGTGAAACGGTGGGATATGGCGCCAGCTATAAATTCGACCGGGATGCGACCGTGGCTACAGTCGCGCTGGGATATGCTGACGGCGTTCTGCGGTCCCTGGGGAACAAAGGCACGCTTTATTATGAAGGCCGGGCCTGCCCTGTTGTCGGTCGCATCTCGATGGATCTGGTCACGGTTGCCGTTGAGGGCGCAGCGCCGCAGCCGGGTCAGACAATGGAAGTCCTGGGCCCGCATCAGAGTGCTGACGACCTGGCGGCCGCTGCCGGAACGATCGGGTATGAAATCCTGACAGCTCTCGGCCGGCGCTATCAGCGCCATTATAAAAGCCGATAGGCTTTTTCTGCGATCTTTTCGTGCAGCGATTTAAAATGGGGGTCGGGGAAGTCCGGAATCCCGCCCTCGGGGGTGGGGTTGGCGGTCATGCGCATCTGCGGCGGCAGGTCGGCCTCGTCCAGCGGCGCATAACGATTATACGTCTCTGCCGGAAAGCGGAAATCCCACCATTCGACCGGCAGAGGCCAGAGCGGCCGATCGAACAGCCGCGCGGCATCAACCATGGCACCCTCCAGAAGTGCGCGATTTTTTTTCACCTCGGGCGGCAGGTCTGCGAACAGGCGGTGGGCCCGGTTTTCCTTCGGCCCTGTTCCGCCCTCCGGCATTTCATCGAAGGCGGTGCCCATGTCGACTCGTTTTCCTTCCGGTGTTTCAAGTCCGATGTCGATCGCCATGCCGCGCGGATGGCCGCCCTTGCCGGGAAGGGAGAGGACGGGATCGGCGCTGTCTGTCCAGTGCGGGTGTGCCCTGACGAGGGGGGATTCGCGCATCAGCGCCTGGGCGCTTACTGTCCGCAGGCCATCATAAAGGATAAGGGACAGGCCGGACCGGCCGCTTGCCAGCCGGGCGGCCAGAAGGACGATGGCCGCCAGATCTTCATGCAGCCAGAGCCGGGCCTGCGGTCTGTAAATGGCGCCGCAGAGCCCGTCCGGCCGGGCATAGGCCAGCTCCACCCGCACGGGAAAGTCGGGGGTAAACATATCCATGGGCGCCAGCCGGGAGGGATCAATTTTTTCCTGTTTCAGTGTGGACGGCCTCCTGAAAATATCTTACCTTCGCGGGGCAATTAGAGGAACCATGACCGCATCATCTTTAGCAAAAGAGACTGAAAAGGCCGCCCTTCTGCAGGATTATGTCCTGAATCTGTCCGCGGCTCTCGGTGCCAGCATCCTGCATCTGCTTGAAACTATCGGGCGCCTGAGCATTTTTGTGTCCCAGTCGCTGATGCATATATTCCTGCCACCCTTTTTTCCGCGCCTGACCCGGCGGCAGGTCATCGATATCGGTTATTACTCCCTGCCCGTTGTGGGGATGACGGCCCTGTTCACCGGCATGGTGCTGGCGCTGCAAAGCTATACAGGTTTTACACGCTTCAACGCCGAAAGCGCGATTGCCGGCGTCGTGGTTCTTTCGGTAACGCGCGAGCTTTCGCCCGTTCTTGCGGGACTGATGGTCGCGGGCCGCGTAGGCGCTTCAATGGCGGCCGAGATCGGCACGATGCGCGTTACAGAGCAGATCGACGCCCTTTCCACGCTCTAGGTCAATCCTTTCAAGTACCTGATCGTGCCGCGCGTGATCGCAGGGACGCTCATGCTGCCCGTGCTGGTTCTGATTGGTGATATCATCGGTGTTTTCGGCGGCTATGTGGTCAGCATTTACCGTCTCGGTTTCGGCCCTGCCAGTTATCTGCATCAGACCTGGGATGTGGTGGAAACAATCGACGTGACATCCGGGTTGTTCAAGGCGGCGGCGTTTGGCTTCATCGTTTCGGTCATGGGCTGCTATCACGGCTTTAATTCCCAGCGCGGTGCGCAAGGCGTGGGCGCGGCGACGACCTATGCGGTCGTGTCGTCCTCCATACTGATACTGATTTTCAATTATATTCTGACCCAGGTATTTTTCTCATGACAGACGAAGCGCCCAAGCTTGAACTGCGCGGCGTGCGGAAAACCTTCGGTTCCAAAAAGGTTCTGCAGGGCGTCGATCTGAAAGTGCCGCGGGGCAAGTCGCTGGTCGTGATCGGGGGCTCCGGCACCGGCAAATCGGTGATGATCAAATGCGTGCTCGGCCTGCTGCATCCTGAGGAAGGCTCTATCCTGGTCGACGGACAGGAAACGGTCGGTGTGGACGGCAAGGAGCGTGACCGGCTGATGCGCAAGTTCGGCATGCTGTTTCAGGGCGGCGCCTTGTTCGACTCGCTGAAAGTCTGGGAGAACGTGGCTTTCGGGCTGATGCAGGGCCGCGGCATGGACCGCAAGGAAGCACAAAATATCGCGATCGAGAAACTCGACGCCGTTGGCCTTGACGCGGCGGTGGGCAACCTTTTTCCGGCGGAGCTGTCGGGGGGCATGCAAAAGCGGGTAGGCCTGGCCCGGGCAATTGCCGCCAATCCCGAAATTATCTTTTTCGACGAGCCGACGACAGGTCTCGATCCGATCATGGCTGACGTCATTAATGATCTGATCATCAAGACCGTGCGCGGGCTGGGCGCGACGACACTGTCCATCACCCATGACATGGCCAGCGCGCGGAAGATCGCCGACTATGTGGCCATGATCTATAAGGGCCGGATTATCTGGCAGGGACCTGTGGCGGAGCTGGACAGATCAGGCAACGAATATGTCGAGCAGTTTATTCACGGCAGGGCCGAAGGTCCGATCACGGATGATGTCCGGGAAGCGCGCCCGGCAGCCTGACACCCCGTTTATATTGACATAATCAAAGAACCGGAGATATACTCGCCTCCTTAGGCATGAAGGGGTCGGATTATGAACATGCGCCGGTTTTTCAGGCGGGCAGCGGCAGGCGCTCTGGCGGGCGGCACCCTGTTATCCTCGGTGGCCTTCTATGCCTTCAGGATCGAGCCCTATCGGCTGGTGATCAAGCATGTGAACGTCCAGAGCCAGGCCTGGCCCGATGACCGCATGCCCCTGAGCATTGCCGTCCTCTCTGATCTTCATATCGGCGGCACGGTGGACATGAAGAGGCTGAAAGACATCGTAACACGCACGAACCAGACGAACCCCGATGTGGTTGTCATCCCCGGCGATCTGCTTCTCGGAAAGTACAAGTACAGGATTTTCAGGGACACGCCCGTCAATCTCGGTCTGGTTGGCGAAGCTCTGGGCGAACTGAAAACGCGCTACGGCACGTTTGCCGTTCTTGGCAATCATGACTGGTGGCAGGAGGGCCCGACGCTCAAGGCAGTGCTGGAGCAGCATGGGATAAGAGTTCTTGAAAACCGCTCGGCGCGGATCAGGGCCGGCGATAAAAGCTTTCTTATGGCCGGAATTGCCGATTTCAAAACGCGCAAACCCGATATTGCCGCCGCCTTTGCCGCGGCAGAAGGCGGCAGGGAGGAGCCGATTATCGTCTTCGGCCATAATCCCGAAGCCTTCAAGCCGATCGATAATCCCGCAGTAGCCATTATGGTGGGGGGTCATACCCATTGCGGGCAGGTCAACGCGGGGGTACGGGCAATTACGCATAAATGGATACCCGAACATATCCCCAATTCCTGGATCTGCGGTCTGTACAACCACAGGGGCATGCCTGGCTATACGAGTCCCGGCATTGGCACCAGCCGGTATCCCGTGCGCTTCATGAGCCCGCCGCAGGTCGACGTGCTGCATCTCTATTAAGCTCTATTAAACCAGTCTTTCAGCCTACTTCCGCCTTCCCATTGCCGCATTCCTGTGCCATATAATTTTCTATGCGCTGGCTCTGGTATTCTTTCATGGCATTGTTTTCTCTCGGGCTTTTGGGCTTTATCGCCCTGGCAGGGCTTGCCGTTTACGCGATTTCCTATTATAGCCGCGACCTGCCCGACTATACGGCGCTCAAAGACTACAAGCCGCCGGTCGTAACGCGCGTCTATGCCGGAGACGGCACGCTGGTCAGCGAGTTCGCCCAGGAAAAGCGCGTCTTTGTGGCCATCGACTCGATCCCCGATGTGGTCAAGCACGCCTTCATCGCTGCAGAGGATCAGAATTTTTACCACCATCAGGGTGTTGATTATTCCGCCATCTTCCGCGCAATCGTCAGCAACCTGAAAAATGCCGGCAAGGGCCGCCGCCCGGAAGGTGCTTCGACCATTACGCAGCAGGTGGCTAAGAACTTCCTTTTGAGCAATGAGGTTTCCTACAAGCGCAAGATCCGCGAAGCCATTCTCGCTTATCGCATGGAAAAGGCGATGAGCAAGGACCGTCTGCTGGAGCTTTATCTGAACGAAATCTATCTGGGCGAGGGCACATACGGCGTTGCGGCGGCAGCGATGAATTATTTTGGCAAGCCGCTGGAAGACCTGAACATTGCCGAAGCCGCTTTCCTCGGCGCGCTGCCCAAGGCACCCAACAATTACAACCCGATCCGCCATCATGAGGCCGCGCTGGCGCGGCGCGACTGGGTGATCAAGCGCCTGCTGCATGACGGCTATATCAGCAAGGGCGAGGCGCAGGCGGCGCGCGAGATGCCGCTGCAGGTGGTGCGAAAGGTCAAGTCCGTATCCGTCAACGCCCCCTATTTCGCCGAGGAGATCCGCCGCGAGCTCATTGAAAAATACGGCGATGAAAGCCTGTATGGCGGCGGCCTGGTTGTGCATGCGAGCATGGAGCCGCGCCTGCAGAAGATCGCCGTTAAGGTGCTGCGCGACGGGCTTTCCGCCTATGATCGCCGCCATGGCTGGCGCGGACCGCTGGGGCATGTAAAGAGCCTGAATAACTGGCAAGCGGAGCTTGCCGCTTTCCCTCCGCCTGCTGTTATGCCCGAAGCGTGGCGTCTGGCGGCCGTGACCAAGGTGATGCCCGGCGAAGCGATCATAGGCTTTGCGGACGGCAAAAATGACAAGCTGATTCTTAAGTATATTACATGGGCGCGCCGTAGCGGCGCCGAAGTTACTTCCGTTGCCAGCGTCGTCAAGCCCGGCGATATC
>JANWLB010000055.1 GCA_025451095.1 Alphaproteobacteria bacterium | reverse complement strand
GCGAACGCGCTCAAATCCCTCTCCGACCAGGCCGCCGACCTCGCCCTGCAGGCCGGCGACACGCTGGCACAGTCGGGCCATGCCGCCGGCGCGGATTTCCTCGTCACCGGCCTGACAGTATTCGTACTGGCCTGCTTCGTCGGCTACTATGTCGTCTGGCGCGTCACGCCCGCCCTGCACTCGCCCCTGATGGCCGTCACCAACGCGATCTCCTCCGTTATTATCGTCGGCGCCCTGATCGCCGCCGGTCCGGCGCAGATGAGCTTTTCCAAATTCATGGGCTTCCTTGCCGTCATACTGGCCAGCGTGAACATCTTCGGCGGGTTCCTGGTTACACGCCGGATGCTGGCCATGTTTAAAAGGAAGGGGGGCTGATCATGCCAGGAATCACAGACGTATTCACAAAATGCAGGGGCGTTACGTTTGATCTGCACTATGAAAGCGACCCGGGCAAGGAGCTTCCCTTTATTGTCATGGTCGATCAGGGCGGCACTCTGGAGTCTCTCGCGGACTTGCTTAACAAAGGACTCCCAGGTGTTACGTTTGGCTCCCGCATGGGGTCCATATGGACAGCCCAGGTCACTTACGACGGACTGAAAAGCATGGAGCAGGACAAACGGATCATATCCGCAAGCCCTTCACGGCCCAGCTACACACTGGATTAATGACATGCCGAACAGGATCAACTGGACGCCGCCGCTGATCGATTTGTTTGACGAAGCCCTGCACGGCTGGCTCAACGACAAGCTGCGACTTGAAGATTTATGCCGGCAGTTCAGCGGCCCCGCGCCTTGCGACGCCGAAGGCCATGTGACAGAGGAATTCGGCGAATGGATTCACCAGCAGCGCCTTGATGTATTTGAGGCCAGCGTGAAATTCGCGAATAGCATCGAGATCATAAGCGACACGGAATACGGCCTTCAGATACGGATCGACACAAGATCCCACTATCTGGCCAAGGAAGGGCACGAAGACGAAATCATCTGGGCGCGCGAACTTGTGCATGCACGCCAGGAGGAGCTGCGCTGCGCAGGCAAAGGTTTTGCGCCCTGGCTGTACCAGCGCATTTTTCTGAGTTAGTAAAAAATGAATATACCAAAGCTTTCAACATATATGACGTTCATGGATATGGCACCGCTGCCCGGCACGCTGCAGGCCGCGCCGCGCGGCGACGTCATCCTGAAGCGCGCAATAAATCCCGATCCGGATTCCTATGCAGCGCTGTTCCGCGCGGTGGGGCAGGAGTGGCTCTGGCAGGCGCGGCTAGATCATACGCAGGATGAAATCGCCACCCTCATCCGGCACCCGACGACAGAAATTTATTACCTGTATGACCTGCCCGGAGAAACGCCCCTAGGGCTGCTGGAGCTGGATTTCAGCGACCCGGACAATGCCAATTTGGCCTATTTCGGCCTGGTGCCTGAAGCTATCGGACGGGGGCTCGGCGGGTTTCTTTTGAGAAGCGGGATCGATATCGTGGCCGCGCACGACCCGAAGCCGACGCGCTTCTGGTTCAACACCTGCACTTTTGATCACCCTTCCGCACTTCCCTTTTACAAGCATCTGGGATTCAGGGTTTACCGAGAGAATGTGCCGGATACATTTCCCGACCCGCGTCTTAACAACAATTTATACGGTGGCGCTTTTCCTCTGACTGCCGCGCCGCATGTTCCTTTAGCCATCAACAAAGGGCCTTCGCCATGGAAAACTTCGCCGCTCTCGCATACCTGATCGCCGCCGTCTGCTTCATCATGGCGCTGCGCGGCCTCTCCAGCCCGGAAAGCGCGCGGCAGGGACTGGCCTTCGCCATGGGTGGCATGGCACTGGCCATCGTCACGACCCTGGCCTCACCCATTGTGACGTCATACGGGCTGATCGTCGCCGGCATTGCGCTCGGCGGCGGCGGCGGCTACTACATCGCCAAGAAAATCGAGATGACCGCCCTACCCCAGCTTGTCGCGGCGTTTCACTCGCTCGTCGGCCTGGCCGCCGTATTCGTTGCCGCCGCCGCGTTCTACAGTCCCGAAGCCTATGGCATCGGCATGTCCGGGGCCATTCACCTGAACAGCATCATTGAAATGTCACTGGGCGTGGCCATCGGCGCCATCACTTTCACCGGCTCGATCATCGCCTGGGGCAAACTGCAAGGAGTCATCTCCGGCAAACCTGTAACGTTTCCCGGCCAGCATATGATCAACGCCGCGATGGGCGTCGGCCTTGTCGTCCTGATCATCCTGCTCTGCACGACGCAAAGCGGCTTTATCTTCTGGCTGATCGTACTGCTGGCGCTGATCCTGGGTGTTACAATGATCATCCCGATCGGCGGCGCCGACATGCCCGTGATCGTCTCCATGCTAAACAGCTATTCCGGATGGGCAGCCGCCGGTATCGGCTTCACGCTGCATAATAATCTTCTGATTGTCACCGGCGCTCTGGTCGGCGCTTCGGGAGCGATCCTCTCTTATATCATGTGCAAAGGCATGAACCGCTCTTTCCTCAACGTCCTTCTCGGCGGCTTCGGCGGCGAACAGGCGACGGGCAGTGCCGCTGCAACCGGCGACCGCACGGCCAAAATCGGATCGGCCGAGGATGCCGCCTGGATCATGAAGAACGCCTCCAGCGTCATTATCGTGCCCGGCTACGGCATGGCGGTGGCACAGGCCCAGCACGCCCTGCGCGAAATGGCCGATCAGCTGAAAAAAGAAGGCGTGAAGGTGCGCTATGCCATCCATCCCGTGGCAGGCCGCATGCCCGGCCACATGAACGTCCTTCTGGCCGAGGCCAGCGTGCCCTATGACGAGGTGCTGGAGCTGGAAGACATCAACCGCGACTTCGCGCAGACCGACGTCGTCTACGTCATCGGCGCGAACGACATCACCAACCCAGCCGCCAAGACGGACAAGTCGTCACCGATCTACGGCATGCCGGTTCTGGACGTCGACAAGGCCAAGACGGTCCTGTTCGTAAAACGCTCGATGGGCTCCGGCTATGCGGGGATCGACAACCCGCTGTTTTATGCCACGAACACCATGATGCTTCTGGACGACGCCAAGAAGATGACCGAAGGCATCGTTAAGTCTCTGGAACATTAGAGCTCTCTGATTTTTCCGACGCGTTTATTGACCATAACCTGAATAGGCCCTATCTTCGGATCCGGTTCACGATATCGAATAAGGAGACGGAGTCATGGGCACTTTGCGTGAAAAAGCCAAGGAAGTCGCCGCACGGGGACTATATGTTGGCCTGGAAGGGGCTGTCAGCCTCTACGAGGCGCTTGACGATAGCGCCACAAGCGGAAACAAAGTTTCATACAGGGCCAGAGCCGCTCTTGATAGAGCACAGAGCCTTGCGGCTCGCGCTTCCGAGAGAGTTATCGGCAGAGGCTTCAAAAATCCTGAAGACCAAAGTTTAACTGCCCGTTTCGTGCGCAAGGCTTCTCTGGGCACATTCGCCGCCTTAGATACATTTTTCGGCATTCTCCGCGCACATCCGGAAAGGGTGCGGTATGTCGAGGGAAGACGGAGAGAAAATCGTGAAGTGGATACAGCTATTCGCGAACAGGTTTTTTCCCGCCTGACCGGCGAAGCCCGCCTTCTGACAGAAGAACTTCTGGCTGATGGCCTGGATCCCATAAATTTCTTTGAAGCCTCAAACCTCTGTTCGCGGCTGATCCGCGATCTTGCTAACCCTTATTGCGAAAAATCACCAAGACATTCAACCAGCCAGTTCTCATTCGGCGCGGACGGCACAGTCTGCCTTGAAGGCCTAACCGTCTCGCCGCACGAACTGGCCCAGGAAATTGCCGACCTTCTGGATATGCCCTGCCCGAATATGCGGGAAGCCCTCCAGAGCACCGTCTTCCCCCCGGTTCACGGCAATGCCAACAGATTGCTACGCTGGATCGCCGCTGCCGCCAAGGATGAGCCTGAAATCCTCATCGGCTTCCGCGCCGACGGAACCGATGCCGAAGGCCGTCTGATCATAAAAGAAAACATTCATGCCCATCAGCCGGGGAACTCCTTCGATTTTTGGAAGCTCAAACTGCCGGGCAGGACTGCCGCAACGGCGGCACCCCCACCCGCCGCAGCGCCCTAACTAAATTCAACTTTGAAAAAAGTAAGGAGACAAAATCATGTCCAAATTGCGTGAAACAGTTGAAAACGCCGCGGGCCGCGGCATACTGGCCGGACTGAATGGAATTTCAGCTGTTTTCAGCGCCCTCGACCGTAGCGCCGATCGCGGAAATATCGTTTCCCACCGGATCAAAAGCGCCATCGAAGCCGTACAGGACGCCACGATACAGGCCGCCGAAAGAGTTCTTGAGACGGGATTCAGCGAGCCCGAAAGCCAGAGCCTGAGCGCCCGCTTCGCCCGCCGGGTCGCCACGGGCGCGATGCTGACCATTGGCACGATCAACGGCCTTATCTATCCTCACACAGAAGAGGCAAAGAGAATAAAGGAAATGTGTGATTATCGGGATCAGGTAGAGCACACCATGGACACCGCCATCCGTGAACAGTTTTTTCCCCGTCTGACGGGTGAAGCCCGCCGCCTGACCGACGAACTTCTGGCCGATGGCGTCGAGCCGCTTACCTTTTACAGCGCCGCTGATGCCTGCGCTATGATGGCCCGCCGGTATGAGGAATTTGACGATACGTCAACAGGGGCTGAGCCCAACCTTACAGAATTCACCTTTGATTTAAACGGCACAGCTTTTTTTAAAAACGATTCCAGCCTGAGCGCCGACGAATTCGCCCTGGAAATCGCGCGCTTTACCAATTTGTGGGAAGGCGACAGGGAAGCGCCCAATGGCATTAAAGTTCATCCCCACGCCTACAAACTTCTGCGCTGGACCATAGCAGCCGCCAGGGATGAGCCCGACGCCTTCATTGGGTTTCACGTCGAAGGTACGGACGCCGCAGGCAACCTGCTGATGAAGGAAATCCCGTTCAACGAACAGCCGGAAGATCCGCTGGAACTCTGGAAGGTTAAAACGCCACCGCCGCCCGCAACACCAGGCACTGCCGCTCAGCCAGCACCCTAAAAAATCAGGGCTTCAGGGCCGGCGCCGGGCACGGGTTTTGGGGCACCCGGATTTCGCTGGCCGCTGATTTCCTCAGGACCCGGAACGACGTTTCGCTCGGCGCAGAAAAATGCACACCCTGCGTGGGCTCGACAGTGCTGAACCTGTCCTCGAAAAAGACATACGTGCCCTCCGCCGGCAAAGCGGGCGGCTCGTCGCCGTCCGGTACATCCCCGTCGGCGGTTGCGGGCAGCATCTCCTGTTCGATCATATCAAAATTTCCAAGGTCAAAATTCGGGGTGTAGTATGTAACATTCCTTGTCGGCACGGCTGCGTCTTCCGAAACCTCTTCGCCTTCCGCCGGCTGCTTTACGGGCGGGATTACACAGCCTTTTTGCGTCGGGTTTCCTTCATCATCAAGCTCGCACTCCTCCTGCTGTACCGATGATGTCGCATAAAAAACGAGGGTTCTTTCACCGGCCTTGTTGAAAAAGACGGCGTTCACGGGGCTGGTCTTATCCTTGATGACAACCACAGGAACAATATCGTTTTCGTCCAGGAGCTTGAAAAATCCTTGTGCCTTGGCCGCATCATCGCTCGTGTAAACGGAACCCTCTGCGAAAACAGCGTTGTCCTTCATGTATTGTTTGTGATCGCCACCTAACTCCATGATGGCATCCGCCGCCAGCACGGTCGCCAGCCCCGGTTTTTTTGCCTCCACAACGGGCTGGCCCGAATTCACGCATCTGCGCGCCGCATCACGCAGCGCATACACTTCCTGATAAACCAGATCGGCATCGCTGAATTCCGGTTCCACCGCTGCTTCATCGGCGGCAGGCGCTTCATCAACAGTGGATGTGTCTGACGCCGCTCTGGCCTGCTCGGCCAGACGTTCGCGTTGTTCACATGAGCTGAGGTTCCTTTCGCAAGTATCCAGATCCCAACCTTTTTGACGCGCCTGATCTTCCGCACGAACGGCTCTATCCACTTCCGGCTTACAGGTGCTCGAAGCAAGACCGCCGTCTCCGCACGCCGTCAGAAAGGCCAGCGCCATGCTTGCAGTGCTCATAACGAGCGATGATGTTTTCATGTGTGCTTTATCCCCTTCGGTTATTGTGCTTGTCATAGCACGCCCGCTAAAATTATGTCAAAATTAGCCCTTATCTCCTTTATCTGCCGCAAAAAAATACGGCCCCTGAAAGGGGCCGTGAAAGCAAATTTATGCAGGCATAAGATCAAGGAGCCGGAGCCGCTACCGGTGCGGGCGCGGATGCCGGTTTAGTCACTGAGGCCCCGACATCCAGAGCAACCGGCGTGGCCTGGCCACCCATGCATCCCGCCAGAGCAAAAGCGGCAAAATCGCCTTTCAGGGACTTGGCTGTGTCTATGCAATAAAACGACGCAGCCTGTTCTCTGGGCACGTCATTCTTTCTGTATATGCCATAGGCAGCCCCCCCGGCTTCAGCCATTTTCTCCGCCAGTTCGCGCGATTTGGCGACGTTGGCAATATTCTGATCCAGAATGCTGGCTTCCATCTTGGCTTTGGACAGTTCACGCTTCTGCTTCTCGGTATCCGGATCGCCTCCGAAACCGTTGACTGTCACATCGTCAATATTGAAAGGATAGCTGGCTTCATCAAGACGCCCCTGAACGTTGCCTTTGATGTCCGTACGGGATGTATCAGGATCCAGCTCATAGGAATTGGTACCCTTGAATACATCCAGAGCGCCCTGAACCGATTTCTGTTTCATCATTGCATCGGTGTCATCATTGAAATCCAGGTACAGCCTGGAGAGACTTTCCAGCGATGCCTCCGGGCGCAGATTGTAGCGCAGCGTCAAAGAACCGTAATCCTGAATGCCATCCTTGAACCGTACTCTCATGTCCTTGTCGGCGATCTCCACCGTGTCCTGGGTCGTGCTGTATTCGTGAACGATCCCCAGAGGCCAGGGCGCCTTAAGGTGGAGACCCTGATCGAGCTTGGCCACCGGCTTGCCCAGAAATGTCTTCAGGCCGATATGGCGGTAACTGACCCATTCCCAGCTGGAGCCCACCAGCCATGTCGTTACCAGCGCTGCGGCCCCCGCCGCAATTTTCGTACCCAACCCAAATGAACGGGAGGAAGAAGCACCCCCCTCATAATCAAAACGAGACATCTCGATCCCCTTCAAATTTATATGGTTAGCTCAGACCAAACCCAAGCGGTTGGCATAATATTGGCAGCTATTCATAATGTCAAGGAATCGGGGACAACCCGCTGCCGGAAAAGCACTTTATGACGGTACGGCTTAAAAGCCTACTGAGGCCGCGCCGCAGAAACCGGTGCAGGTGAATGGGTCTTAACGGGCGTTTGTGCGCTCTGCCCGCGCGGGGGAATGAAGCTGCCGCCCTGGGCGGCATGAATGACGGCGCCGGTAGCCGCCCCCGCATAAGTACCGGGAAACGTTACAGCCACACCAAGAAAGCCCGGAAGCTTCAATGCCTTTTCCGCCTGCGCCTTCGAGAGCCGCAGATCCCTCTC
>JANWLB010000054.1 GCA_025451095.1 Alphaproteobacteria bacterium | reverse complement strand
TCCGTCTGGCTGCCGGTGGCGGACTGTTCGCCCTGCCGATTATTTACGAAGCCATGCTCACGACCATCGGCGATGGCAACGGCGACGTTCAGCAGACTCTGACGAAAGTCAATTTCGGCGTGAACTAGGACTATGCGTAGTATTCCAATTGCGCTGGGCATTGTGCGGGGATCCGCCAATGCCCAGCCGTCTTTTGACGGCAAACCCGGGGCCTCTTCGAAGGAGTCTCCGGCCAGGCCGCCTGCGACGAGTCTGACCGCGGAGCGGCGGCAGAAGTTGCATGAACGTGACAATCATACATGCCAATGCTGCGGTTTCCGCTCCCTTAAGTACCAGGAAATACTTTTTGTGAACGGCGTGGCAGCGGATCTCCGGCCCGAGAATACCGTGACGGCCTGCATGTTTTGTCAGCAATGCTTCAGCCTGGGGCAAGTCAGCGAAATGCGCTCCGGCGTTTTAATCTGGTTGCCGGAAATAAGCCAGACAGACCTGCACCACATCGCACGCGCTATTTATGTGGCGCGCATATCACAGGGCCCTGTGGCTGATGCGGCGCGGCGCTGCGTCGACACGCTTATGCAAAGGCGGGAAGACGTTAGATCGCGGCTCGGCACGGACGACCCCTTCATTCTGTCGACAGTCTTAAGAGACTATATCAGCGACGGCGCCTATGAGGCGCGGACGCGCAAGCTCGAAGGCATTCGCCTTTTTCCTCTCGACAGGCGAATCGTCAAGGAAGCCGACCTCGAGTTTAACCAGTTTCCGCAAATTCTGGCCTACTGGCGCTCCAAGGACGGGCCGTTCGGCGGGCTTGTGCCCCGCCAGTGGCTGGACATATACCGGGATTTGGAAAAAACGGGTCGGGCGGCGTAGCAAAATCGCCGGAAATCCCTGTCCATGAGCGCCATTTAACTGTTTTTTGGCCTCCTCAAACTCTATATACTATTTTGGCCCGGCATCTGCTGTAGACCGGGAAATGGGTTATGCTGCTTTTGATGAATCATGAACTGGTTTCTTAAATCCATCGCGCCTTTCCAGACCGGATTACGGCAAGCAATCGAGAATTTTATCCGGCTTGAGACATCGGACGATGAGCATACGCTGGTTTCCAGCGATGGCTCCCTGATCACCTATCTGCGCGTTGATGGTAGCCGGCAGGTCATCGGCGACACCGAATATCAGCACATCATCGAAGGCGCCACCATCAAGATCGGCGCCCGGTTCGATCGGCCCGGCCACGCCATGCAAGTTTTCTTTGTGCGCGATCCCGAGCGCGTCAGAAGGCACCTGGAGCAGCTTACCTATCCCAGCCGTGTCGCTGCCCGCAACATGGAGCTCGAGGTTGACGACATTCTTGAAGAGCGCGTCCGGCACATGTCGAAATTTCTTTCTTATGAGGAGTGCTACTTCGTATTGTGGACCCGGCCTTCTATCCTGACTAAGAACGAGCTCAAGCGCGCTTCCCGGGAGGCGAAGCAAAAAGAATGGCTGCCCGCCGGCTACGGGCAGAATCCTCTGGCGGCGCTCGATGCCCTGAGGACAAGGCACAAAAGCTATGTTTCCGCGATTTTGTCCGCCCTGGACGAGCTTGGGATCAAAAGTGAGTCGATCGAGGTTCATGAGGCCCTGAAAGCGGCCCGCAACAATCTTTTCCCGGGCCGGGCCCATGAAAACTGGCGCGCCTGTCTTCCCGGCGACGTCATCTCGCCGCGCGCGCCCACGTCCGCCCGCGACATGTCCGATATCATGTGGCCGCCTTTAAGGCAGCAGCTTGCCGTTGGCGACGCGCAGGTCATCAACAAGTCCGTTTGCCAGATCGGCAGCCTTTATTGGGCCGGGGTGGATATGACTCTGGGGCCGATGGAGCCGACGCCTTTCCCCCAGCTCCTTAATCGTCTTTTTGATTCTGACATACCGTATCGCGTCTCGTTCCTGATCGAAGGCGGCGGCGCTTCCGCGACGGCGTTCCGCGCGTTTGCCGCCACAATTCTGGGTGTTACGAACTCCCTGAACAAGCAGATCAAGTTCTCGCTCGAAGGACTGGAAATTCTTTCACGGCGCGAACCCGTGGTCAGATTCCGCGCTTCTTTTGCCACTTGGGCGCCGTCCACTGATTTTCCGCTTATCCAGAGCCGCCTCTCGGTGCTTGTCCAGTCGGTCGAAAGCTGGGGTTATTGCCAAGTTAGCGAGTTTTCCGGAGACCCGCTGGAGTGTGTGATGTCCTCGGCCCTCGGTGTTCATTGCGAAGGCACGGCGCCCCCGGGCGTCGCGCCGATGATCGCGAGTATGAAGATGTTGCCCTGGCAGCGCCCGTCCAGCCCGTTCCTGCACGGCGCCGTTCTTCTGCGCACACCGGATGGGAAGGTCTGGCCCTATCAGACCGGCACCAATCTGACCACGACATGGTTCGACCTGGTGTTCGCGCAACCGGGTGCCGGTAAGTCGGTTCTGCTGAATACGCTCAATCTGGGAACCTGTCTCTCGCCGGGACTTAACAAGCTGCCCTTTGTCGCCATCATCGATATCGGCCCCTCCTCGTCGGGTCTGATCTCTCTTGTCAAGGAGGCGCTGCCCATGCATCGGCAGCACGAAGCCGCCTATTACCGACTGCAGATGGCACACAAATTCGCCGTTAATCCTTTCGATACACAAATGGGCTGCCGCTATCCGCTGATCGATGAGCGCAGCTATCTTGTTGAGCTCCTGACGTTGCTCTGCACACCGCCGGGGCATGAAAAGCCCTATGACGGCATTCAGCAGCTGTCCGGCCTCGTCGTCGATGAAATGTACCGCTGGCGCGATGATACTGCCGCAAACGCCGAGCCCCGCCCTTATTTGCCGCGTCTCGATCCGGAAGTTGACGAGGCGCTCCAGAAATTCAACATTCACCTGCCCACGGACCCCTACTGGTGGGACGTGGTGGACAAGATGTTTGATCTGGGACAGATGCACGTCGCCCACCTGGCTCAGCGCCACGCTTCGCCGACCTTGAGCGACGCGGTAACGGCATCGCGCCGCCCGCAAATCAGAAGTCTTCTGGAAGAAACGTCGGTTGGCTTTAGTACAGAAAGCGTGATAAATGCTTTCGAGCGCATGATCACTTCGGCCATCCGGGAGCTTCCTATTCTGGCCTCGGTAACCCAGTTTGATGTCGGTACCTGCCGCGTCTGCTCGCTGGATCTTATGGATGTCTGCCCCCAGGGTGACGATGTTGCCGATCGCCAGACGGCTATCATGTACATGCTCGCGCGACACGTTCTGGTGCGCAGCTGGTGGGTGGGCCAGGAATCGATCGCTTTCATGCCGGAGAAATTCAGGCCCTACCATGAAGTGCGCATTCAGGAAATATCGGAAAGCCCGAAGCGTCTTTGCTATGACGAATTTCACCGTACCAGCAAGTCGTCTTCGGTGCGGGGTCAGGTTATACGAGACGTCCGCGAAGGCCGTAAGCGCGGCGTGCAGATCATCTTGTCCTCACAGCTTCTGGACGACTTTGATCAGGATATGATCGATCTGGCGACGGGCGTGTGGGTTCTCGGTACCGCCATTTCCGAAGCGGCTGTGGAAAATGTTCGCCAGAGATTCGGTCTTTCCGACACGGCCCGCAATATCATCAGGTTCAAACTGACAGGTCCGAAATCGGGCGGCGCGCCGGTTCTTTTTGTTTTGGGCACGAACGAGGGACGCTATGAGCAATATCTGATCAACACTCTGGGCCCGGTCGAGCTCTGGGCTCTTTCAACGTCGGCCGAGGACGTTGCGGTCAGACACCGGCTGTATAATAAACTGGGTGCCAAGCGCAGCCGGCAGATGTTGTCCACGGCCTTCCCCGGCGGCAGCGCGCGGTCGGAGATCAAGCGCCGCGTTCTCATGAAAAGTGAAAAAGAAGGTGAATCGAAAACCGCCATGACCGGCGCCGTCATTGATGAAATTGTCGAGGAGCTGGTGAAGAAGGCGGAAAAAGCGGCGGAACAAGCCGACAATGAACGCTTTAAGGTAGTGGTAAAATGACATCCCCGACCGCAAAAGTCGGAGCCAACGATATAAAGGAGCCGCTCTCCGGCCCTGCCGCGCGGAAGAAGGCCTTCCGCCGAAAAATAACGAAATACGCTCTGATCGGGACCGCTGTGCTTGCCTGTCTCTCCGCATTCATATGGTGGGGCAATCAGCCTATCCTGGGACCGCCGCAGGTTGGCATATGCCGGACCTTTGTCGAGCTGGAGCTTAAATATCCCGAAACACTTCGTTTGAGCTCGTACGAGATTTTTGAAAAGTCGCAAAGGCTTTACTATCTGTTTATCGGCCCCTTCGGCGAATGGCGCTCGGGCCGCGTGGACTGCAAATTCAAGACCGATCCGGCAACCGGCGGCCCGCTGCTCGATTCGGTGGCGATTGACCGGATGCCCATCCCGCAGGAGCGGATCGATCTGTATAACAAAACAATACCCATCATTCTCGCCTCTAAACCCAACCTGGCTATTCCCCGGTCGATATATGAGGTGACTGATCTTTATCTTCTTAAGAAGGACTGATGGAATACCGCCCTCTTGGTACTACCGGCATGAAAGTCAGCCTGATCTGCCTGGGCACCATGACATGGGGCCGGCAGAACACGGAAGCTGAAGGCCACGCCCAGATGGATTATGCCACCGGCCGCGGCGTGAATTTCTTTGATACGGCTGAAATGTATGCCGTCCCGCCAACGGCAGAAACATATGGCAAGACGGAAGAAATCATTGGCAGCTGGTTCGCGGCGCGCCGCAACCGCGACAAAATCATTCTCGCCACAAAAGTTGCCGGCCCGGGCCTGCCCTGGATACGCGGCGGCAAAAACGCCATTGATAAAAAGAATATACTCGCGGCGGTGGAGGGCAGCCTTAAGCGCCTGCGAACGGATTATATCGATCTGTACCAACTGCATTGGGCCAACCGCGACGACTATCATTTCAGCGCCTACTGGGGGTACATGCCTGTTGAGGATGAACGCGATGAAATTCTCGATAATTTTCTCGAGGTGCTGGAAACACTGGGGGATCTTGTCCGATCCGGCAAAATCCGCGCCGCCGGACTATCCAACGAAACGGCCTGGGGCACGATGGAATATCTGCGTCTTGCGGCCGCGCACGGCCTGCCGCGCATGGCTTCGATTCAGAATGAATACAGCCTCATGTGCCGCCGGTTCGAGCCCGACCTGGCCGAAATCGCCCTAAGGGAGACTATCGGGCTTCTGGCCTGGTCGCCTCTTGCCACCGGCATGCTCAGCGGAAAATACCGGAATGGCCTGCGGCCTCCCGGTACGCGCTGGGCGCTTGAATCGCGCCCCATTCACAGAGACAGTCCGCAGGCACGCGCGGCCGTTGATGCTTATCACGAGGTGGCCCGGGCGCATGATCTTGATCCCTGCCAGATGGCGCTGGCCTTTGTGAACCGCCAGCCTTTCGTGACGGCGACGATCATCGGCGCCACCAGCATGGAACAGCTTAAAAGCAACATCGATTCAGTGAACCTCACCCTCAATAAAAAAATCATGGCCGATATCGATGCCGTTCGCCGCCGATTTCCCCTCCCGTACTGATAAAAGCCTGCGCCTTTTCGTGGCCCTCCCCGTGCCGGACAGTCTGAAGCGCGTCGTGGCGGCGCTGCCGCGAAAGGGCGTTGCCGCGCGCTGGACTCATCCGGACGATCTGCATATCACTCTGCGCTTTCTGGGCGAGGTGGAGGAAGCCCGGATAGAGGAGATCGATGCGGAACTGGGCCGTGTCAGACGCCCGCCCCTGGGGGTCGAGCTGCAGGGCCTTGGTTTTTTCGATGTCAAAAAGAACCCCGTTCTTTATGCGCGGGTGGAGAGCGTGCGCAAACTGACGACCTTGTGCGCCGAAATAACGGATGTCCTGACGCCGCTGGGATTCGATTTCGGTACCCGGCCGTATGCTCCGCACGTAACGCTGGCCCGGTTCGATGATCTTTCCGCCCTGCAGCATTACATCCGGACCCTGCCCGCGCAGGGCGGGGCCTTCAGGGCGGGGTGGCAGGCTCCGGAATTCGGCCTTATGGCCTCCGGCGGCCCGGATCAGGCCGGGCGCCGGTACCGGATACTGGCCAATTATCCTCTGACGGGCTGATCGTTGATTTTTAAACCTTTTGTTAACCTTTCGGCGTCATCATGGTATCGGGTGAATTTGCCTCAAATGCTTGGAATTTGATAAAATTAACTGAGTAATAGAGGCGGAAAGATAAAAAATGGCGGTAAGAAAAACAGGTGTGCCGAAACCCGGCCGGGAAGTCCAGAATCCGGACCTTCCCGTACATCCCCCAGCCAGCGGCACCATGAAAGTGGATTTCCTCTTTAACAAGGACGGCGGCGCTTGGCTTCTGCATGACAAGCCCCTGCCCGATATCCTGAAATGGATTGAATATGACGCCGATGATGAAAGCGTCACGCTGGTGGCGCAGAACGGCAAGGTCCAGAATCTGGGCCTCAAAATTCCCGCCGACATGGGCGCCTATCTTCATATCGCGATGACTGTAACGGCGTTGCGCATGGAAGGCGATAAAATTGCCGATTTCGCGGTTGTCCCGCTTATTACCCGGGACACGGCGGTGAACTGAGGGAGATAAAGATGGCTTTGCAGCTTTCTAATGAAGCGATGGGCGTATTAACAACAGCTGCGTTTAAAAACGGTATTTATAATCCGGCGCCTCTTCTGGCCGCCGATAATAAACTTCCGGAAGAGCAGCGCGACAAAGTGACGGCTGTCGTGAATAAAGATCCTAACGCTGCCGCTGCAAAGATGGTTCAGGCGTATAAGGAAGACCCCGATATAATACAAAAAGCCCAAGCAAACCCCGCCTTGGCAGGAAAAATTCTCGGCGTCGAGCTTTTCAAGCCGGCGCCGGCAACAACACCGGATAAAGCGCCCCAGACCGCAACGCCCGCCGCCGCGCCCGCACCAGCCGCCGCCGTGACTCCCTCGGGACCAATCGGCCAGACGCCTGTTCCTGAACCAGGATTCTCAACCGAGGAACCGCAACGGGCGGCGCCTCTGCCCGGGGGTCTGCCGCAAGCACAGCCCGGCCCGATTGAAGTGGCGGCTGACGTCAGCGCAAGAGAGCGCGTGGCGCAACAGCAACGAGCGCCCGATGCCCCAGCTCCCGCTACGGTAGCCACACCCGTTCCGGCAGCAACACCCCGGGCCATTCCGTCTCCCGGACGTACGCCGGATTCACCGGCTGTTACGGCTGATCTGAACACGAGAAATGGCGAAATTATGGGGAAACTGGGGGGGATGAAGGGATTCGGTGAATTTATGGCCGAGGCCTCTAAATCCGATGCCCTGAGCAAGGTCCTTACAGGCGCTGACATGGACCCTGCAAAGAAAAACAAGCTTCTTGAATCGGTTCTGAAAAAAGCCGAAGACGACCCCGAGTTTTTCAACAAGGCGGCCAAGTCGCTGAAAGATCATCCCAACATGGTCGATTCCATGGCCGAGCAGTTCATCAATGACCCTGACAAAGCGCTGGCCATGCTGGATCAGCAGCAGAACTTCGAAGGCATGCGCGGCATGCTGACAGATGCGCTGTCAAACATTTCGCCGCAATTGGCTGGCTTCGTGAACCAGATATTCGACTTCATTTCCGGCTTTTTGCCCATGCTGAGCGGCCTGGCAGGGAGTCTTGGCAGCCTGACGGGATCGGCGCAGAAACCGGGCGAGCTCATGGGTGCCAGTAACAACGATTTTTCCCTGACCCGGAGCATAGAGAAAAATGGCGCCACCGTGACGAAACCGGACGGCACCCGATTTGATATTCCGGCAGCGGACAAGACGCGGTCGCCGGCTGTTGTTGTGGGCCCGGAAGAACAGGTGGCCAAGGCGGGCGGCCCGGTTCCGGGACCTTCGCCGTCCCCATCTGCGGGCGGCTGATCAATATCTCTCTCCTGAGCATTGAGAAAAATCAGGGCGTGGGCGGCAGGCAGCGCACACATCCGGGCAGCGCGCCGGTATCCGGCAGCCAGGGCATTATCGGCGCCAGGCTGCCCGCCAGTTTAATCAGCCCCTTCATTTTTTCCTGCTGAGCCATAACGGTCCAGCCGTTGTTGATTTCCTCAAGGCTTAAAGCCTTGTCGTGATCTCTGTCGGCGGCGCCGATCAGCGCAGCGGCCAGGGGCAGAGCGGCCGTGTCCGTATCACCGGGAAAATACTTCTTGAAGGGACAGGAATTACTGGCAGCCAGAAAAGCGATGTCTTTGTAGGTCTGCGCGATCTCGGCATGCGACAAAGTGCGGCTCCGGTCTTCGTCCAGGGCATCGAATACAGCTTCGCGGCACCCGGCGCTTTCGTTTAGGCTGCTGCCTGCACAGGCGGCATCAAGGCCATCAAGACGTTTAAAAAGGCGCAGACCCGTATCGCCGAGAACCTCATCCCCGGAGGTCAGGTGGTCGCATTTTTTATACGTCATCTGCAGAAAGCGGCTCCAGTCCTTCATGGCCGGCGTTTCCATGCCGGGCCGCAGGTCCTCGGTCAGCTTACGCGTCATCGTGCCGTCCGCGCCGCGAAGCAGGCTGAACTGCCGCGCTCCGGCATGAAGCCGGATTGCGTCCGTACCGCCCCCTGTTTTATCGGCGGCATTCTCCTCGACGCGGTCGATACGCGCGATCTGGCTCAGGTAGCCGTTAGCTTCGATGACGAAGCGCCCGGTATAGAGGGCGGCGTTGCGGCCCGCACAATCCGGGAAAGCCCACAGGCCCTGTACTTCTGCCGGAATGGCGGCTGCCGGCAGGGAGGCCGGCAGGCTTTCAGCTGCCGATGTTGCAGCGCCGGCAAG
>JANWLB010000053.1 GCA_025451095.1 Alphaproteobacteria bacterium | reverse complement strand
GCGACGTCATCTGCAGGCCGGCCAGTTCGGCGGGGGTCAGGACCCATTCGCCGGCAACCGTGCCGGCATGGCCATGGTTGAATGTAAAGCCCGTCGGAACGCCGGCGATCTTGTAACCGGTGATGGTCTCCGAACCGTCGGTGTCGGTGACGGCGGCGGTGATGTTGACCGCGATCGGCTGACCTTCGTTGACGGTGCCGTTGGCGGCATTGATCGTCGGCACGTCGGCGACGGCGTCCGTTACAACGTTGAAATTGTCCGTGGCGGAGGTGGATTTACCGGTGTCGGGATCGAACGCTGAAGCTGTGGCGGTCAGGCCGCTCAGATCCAGATCACTGTCATGCGGCGGCGTGAAGGTAAAGTTCGTGGACAGATCCGTGCCGGCGGGCAGGGTGATGGTCCAGGTGCCGGTCGCGGGATCATAGGTGCCGACCGGGGCGCTGAAGCCCCACGTGGCGCTGATGCCCGTGACGGTAACAGTCAGAACTTCATCGCCGTCGCCGCCGGCACCCAGTGCCGCGACGATGGGAATGACGACGCTGCCGTCTTCCTTGACGATGGCGTCATCGATGCCGCCATTGACCAGAATGCTGGGCGGGCTGATTTTTACAGGGCCCGGCTCATCAATAGGGTGGATCGGTTCGGTGAATTCGGGCAGACCAAAGGCCAGTGCCGTCGGGCCAATCGGACCGATCGGCGGAGGCGATCCCAGGGGCGCGGCATCGACGCTGCTCTGGAAGCCGTAACCGTTGCTGCTGGCGCCGCCACCCTCGCCACCACCGGCAGCGGGCTCAATCCCGGCCAGTTTGTTGGCCAGAATATCCTGGTTGGAGATCGAGGCAAGATTGGTTTCGCCCTGGACGGGAACTGTGCTTTCGGGCTGCAGAATGTGGCTCTTGATTGCGTCGGCCAGATGCAGCGTTTGGAAAAATTCATCGAGTGAAACATAAATGCCGCCGTTATAGATGATTTCCGGCTGTGTCTCTGAATCCATAGCTTCGGCAAAATTCTTGAAAACGATCTGACCGTGATCGTCGAACGTGATGATCAGAGCATCGCCTTTTTGCTCGACCGTATTGCCTTTGCTCAGGTCGAAAGCCAGCGTGTATTTCTGGCCGGGCGTCAGGTTGTATTCCGCAACGATACCGGCTTCCGGCTGTGTGATGGTGACGGGTGAAAGGTTTTGCGCCAGCGTGTCCATGAGGGCACCCGTATCAAGCACGGAGCCGTCCTTCAGCGCGATCTTGACATCATGCTGCGCCAGCTCACTGAAATTCTGGATAGTGAAGATATGGCCATCTTTCAGCGTGATCTGAAGCTCACCGCCGCTATTCAGGCTCATGCCCTGAATGTCTGCCTTGGAGAAAGACAGGGGCGCACCTCCTGTTTCGGGCAGGGTTACGGTAGCATTCATATCGGATGCTTGCTGGGCCATTTTACAACTCCTCCTATGTCACGTTCCGCCGTATGGGGCAGTGCTTAATTATTAAAAAGTTACTAACGGGATTAGCGGCTATTCTTAACGAAATCTTAACCCGCTGTCAACAGGTTATGTTAAAAGACAGCCGGAACAAGGGCTTAAATGATTATGTAAAAAGAAATCCGGACCACCTTTGAGGTTTTGTTGGCCACAAATGGATTTTATCTTTTATAATCAGCGTCTTGAAGTCCCTTTTACTGAATTCCGCCGACGAGACTATATTTAAGTTCCGTATAGTCCTCAATACCGTATTTTGAATTTTCGCGGCCGATACCTGATTCCTTGACGCCGCCGAACGGGGCGACCTCGGTGGCCAGCAGGGCTTCATTAATGCCGACCATGCCGTATTCAAGCCTTTCCGACACACGGAAGGCCTGCGCCAGATCGCGGGTGTAGAAATAGGCCGCCAGCCCGTATTGCGTATCGTTGGCCATGCGCACGGCCTCTTCTTCGGTCCTGAAGCGGAACAACCCGGCCACTGGCCCGAATGTTTCCTCTTCCTTGATCGCCATGGCGTCTGTCATGTCGCGCAGGACCGTGGGCTCAAAGAACAACGGCCCGCGTTCCAGCGTTTTGCCGCCGAATAAAATCTTCGCGCCTTTTTTTACGGCATCCTCGACATGACGGCGGACTTTTTCAACGCCGCGCTCGTTGATCAGGGGCCCGATCACGACGCCGTCTTCGATGCCTGCGCCAATCTTCATTTTTTTCACGCGCTCAACCAGGCGGCTGGCGAAATCATCGTAGACGCTGTCCTGCACAAAGATGCGGTTGGCGCAGATGCAGGTCTGTCCCGCGTTGCGGAACTTGCTGATGATGGCGCCGTCGACGGCCTTATCCAGGTCCGCCGATTCAAAAACGATGAAGGGCGCATTTCCACCCAGCTCCAGCGAAATTTTTTTCACTGTGTCCGCGCTCTGGCGCATCAGGGTTTTTCCGACTTCCGTCGATCCGGTAAAGGAAATTTTTCGCACCGCCGGATCGCTGGTCAGAGTTTTGCCGATAGTGGCGGCCGCCTTGCGGTCTCCCGTCACGATGTTGATTACGCCGGGCGGAAACCCGGCCTGCTCTGCGAGCGCGGCCAGCGCCAGCGCAGACAGCGGCGTGTCTTCAGCGGGTTTCAGGACAATGGTGCAGCCCACGGCCAGCGCCGGCGATATCTTGCGCGTGATCATTGCGCTGGGAAAGTTCCATGGCGTGACAGCCCCGACGACGCCAATGGGTTCGCGTGTAACAATGATCCGCGCGTCGGCTTTGTGCGTGGGGATTGTGTCGCCGTAAATGCGCTTGGCCTCTTCGGCAAACCACTCGACCGAATTCGATCCGCCGAGTATTTCCGCGCGCGCCTCCGCCAGCGGCTTGCCCTGTTCCGTGGTCAGAAGCAGGGCCAGTGTCTCGACATTATCGACGATCAGCTGATGCCATTTTTTCAGAATCTTGGAGCGTTCCTTGGCCAGAAGTGCGCGCCAGGCCGGAAAAGCCTGAGCGGCGGCGGCAATGGCTTTTGCAGTTTCATCGGCGCCCATGTTCGGCACCTGCGTGATTTTTTCGCCCGTCGCCGGATTGTAAACAGCGAAGACCGCCTTGTCGTTGGCATCGTGCCACTGGCCGTTGATGTAGGCCTTGTCTTTAAGGAGAGCCTGCGTCGCCTGGGTCATTTTCATTTTTTTGTTCTCCGTCTTCCCCGGATCGCGGCCGGAAGGTATCGGGCCTTTATAGCGTCATCCCGCCCGCGTGGCAAAGCGATGTAGCAAAAGCCGTGCCGTTTGCCGTCTTCGCATATGACGGGACTGTCAGTTTTCAGATTCGGAGGGACAGTTGCAGCGTTTCGGCTGTTCCTCAATATTGAGGGGTGCCGCATTGAGGGGTGCCGCAGTTTGTGAATAGTCTTGTCTGAGCTTTTCAGGCCAAGTAACATAGCCACGTCGGGGAAGGCAGGCCCCGCACCTGTTTGCGTATGTTTTGGAAAATAACATAGCCTGCCCATCGATATTTTTATGGCATTTGATTTTAAGAAAATGAGCGTTCTGGTGGTTGAGGACACGCTTCCCATGAGAAAGCTGCTGGTGTCGCTTTTCCAGACGATGGGAGTCGGCAAGCTTCTGGCGACGGACAACGGTGAGCGCGGCTTTGAAATTTTCCGTAAAGAATCGCCGGATATTGTGATCGCTGACTGGCACATGATGCCCGTCAACGGCATTGAGCTGACTCGTGAAATCCGCCGCAACATCATGTCACCCAACCGGCTGGTGCCTGTGATTCTGGTGACGGGTTACAGCGCTCTTTCACGGGTGGGCCAGGCGCGGGATGCGGGCGTGACAGAATTCATGGTTAAGCCGTTCTCCGCGAATGACCTGGCAAAGCGCCTGGCCTATGTGATCAATAAGCCGCGCGATTTTATTGACTGCGTGACGTATTTCGGCCCCGACCGCCGCCGGCGCCGCACCGGCGATTTCAGAGGCCCGCTGCGCCGCTCCGAAGATGCGCGGGAAGAAGCCATGCGGGCTGCCGGCGCGTCTTCTTTATCTTCAGGAAAAGGGTAGGTACATGCCGAGCGATTACCCGGACAACTCCGGTAAGTCCACGAGGGTGATGAAGGCCACGCGCCTGCTGCAGGCCAAGGTGGGCAAAGGCACGGTTGGCGAAAAGAAAGTCAAAAAATCGCAAAAGATCATCGACAATAATACGGTCGATTTCGTGCCGATGGCCGATGAATACCTGGCCACGCTGGCTATCGCCATCGAGCAGGCCAAAAATCCGCAGGGCGCCAGCCACAGAGAAGCGCTTGAAGCGATGGCCGCGCCCGTCATGCAGCTTAAAGGCAACGCGGCCATGTTCGATTATCCGCTGGTCAGCAACCTGGCCGGCACCATGCTCAATCTGCTGGAGGCAGTTGAATCCGTGGACCAGCATGTAATCGAGATCGCCGAAGCTCATCACAAGACCCTTAGGCTTATCATAGGTAACCGGATGACCGGCACCGGCGGCAAGGAAGGCCGTGCCCTGCAGCGCGAGCTCAAAAACGCCTGTAAACGCTACTTCGCCAAGCGTCCGGACATATCGGCGGTCTCATAAGGCTCTTTCAGTAAAGAAACGAAGAGAAAAGAAAAATGTCCGGGCCGGTCTATCAGCCGGTCAGGGCGCGGCGCACGACCTCTACATCCTGCGCGATCTGAGCATCGTCTTTCATAAGCTCTTCGATCTTGCGGACAGCGTGCATGACGGTCGTGTGATCACGGCCACCGAACTTCCGGCCAATCTCCGGCAGGGAGCGCGTGGTCAGATGCTTGGCCAGATACATGGCAACCTGGCGGGGGCGGGCGACATTGCGCGCGCGCCGTGCTGAATGCATGTCGGTCATGCGGATATTATAATGTTCGGCCACCTTGCGTTGTATCTCGTCGATCGTAATCCGGCGATCGTGGGAGCGCAGAAGGTCCTGCAGTACGTCCTGCGTGGACTCCAGCGTGACCGGCTGTTTGGTAACGTCGGCGTGGGCGACGATCCGGTTCAGGGCGCCTTCCAGCTCACGGATATTCGATGTGACTTTGAGGGCGAGAAATTCCAGAACCGCGTCCGGTATGGTCGCCTGCAGAAGAGCGCGCTTGGATTGCAGGATTCCCAGGCGCAGGTCATAGGTGCTCGGGTGAATGTCGGCGACCAGGCCCCAGGCCAGGCGCGAGCGCAGCCGCTCCTCCAGCCCCAGAAGGTCGCTGGGCGCCTTGTCGGCGGAAATAATGATCTGCTTGTTCTGGTCGACCAGTGCGTTGAAGGTGTGAAAGAACTCTTCCTGCGTCGATTCCTTGTTACTGATAAACTGGATATCGTCAATCATCAGGACGTCGACGGAACGGAACGCCTCCTTGAAGGCCATCGCGTCCTTGGCGCGCAGGGCGCGGACGAACTGGTACATGAAACGCTCGGCCGACAGGTACATGACCCGCTTTTCCGGCCAATGCTTTTTCAGAGCCCAGCCAATGGCGTGCATCAGGTGGGTTTTGCCCAGGCCAACCCCGCCGTAAAGGAACAAGGGATTGAAGGGCACGTTCTGACTCTCAACCACGCGCCGAGCGGCCGCATGGGCCAGGGCGTTGGGCTTGCCGACAACGAAGGTCTCAAAGGTGAAGCGGGGGTCGAAGGGCGCGCAGTGGGCGTAGGAGTCTTCCGATTCCCGGACATTCTGGTTGGCTTTGGGCTGGATAGCGGCTTTTTTCTCCTCAGCCGCGCCGAAAGCGTGCGCGCTCTGGACAACCACGATTTCCAGGCGCCGCATGCCGGCATTCTTTTGTTCGCACATTTGCAGGATGCGGGCCGCATAATGGGTCTGGATCCAGTCGCGCATGAAACGGGTCGGAACCGATACCTCCAGGGTGCCGTGATAGCAGGCCTGCAGTGTCAGGGGCTTCAGCCAGCTGCGGAAAACAGCCTCGCCGAACTCGTCGCGCAGCTCATCGTGAACGGTGTTCCACAATTCAAGGATTTCAGGTGTCGGGGAATAGGAGTCGGCCTCTGTCTTCTTCTGTGCCGCAATCGCCGACGCGTTACCTGAAATCTCGGACATGATGTTGTATTCTCCCACCTAAAAAACAAACCGGTCGTCCGCGGCTTCCCGTTTCAGACAATCAGGTTTCACATTGCGCTTTTAAAAAGAAAGAATCCGTCCAAGCAGACATAAGCGAAGTTCGGTTCTTTCTTACAAACTCGGGTTACGAAAGGACAAAAACAGCGGTGTGCGCTATCGTGTCTCCCTTTTCCTCACCCTCTTACTTTTTCTGCGACTCTAACCACAACGAAAGAGCGCATCAGTTTTTATGTTACTTACCGCCGCTAAAAAAGATCAGGATCATATCGACGATTTTCAGGATAAAATAGAACCGTCTTTGAGAATCTTTTCAAGCCTTCTTTTTTTATTTTTTCGACCGGACCAGAAAAATTTTTCTTGCATGGCCGCGAACAAGCCGACACTAGAGACGTTTCCGCACGATTGCAATGGGACCAAACTGGGAACGTAGAAAAAGAAATTTTTTTTCTTCGTTATTTCAAACACCCTTCAGCGCACGCCGAAAAACGAAGCGGGCCCGAAAATTTTTTCGGACCCGCTTGCAAATTCTTATTTTTTATGCAGAGGAGATTTTTCCGCGCTGCTTCTTCAGGCTTTTTTCTTCAGAGCCTTGACGCGCGCCGACATGCGCGAAAGTTTGCGACCCACTGTCTTTTTGCTCGTCAGCTCTTTTGCTGCGCCGCGTGCCATTTCCGGCTGCGCTGCTTTGATAGCCTCTTCGGCTTTTTTTACATCTCCGGCGGCAATAGCGGCTTCGGCTTTTTTGATGAAGGTGCGGATGCGATTCATGCGCGCATTGTTGATATCGGCACGGCGCGCGTTGCGGCGAATTCTTTTCTTGGCGGACTTGTGATTTGCCATGTGTTCCTCAAAAATAAAATCTAAAAATTTTTCCTGCGGCGGAAACCGGAGCCATGACGTCCCTGTGCGGGGCCGCCTGCCTTTATTCCCTATTTGCAGGATCGGAGTGTTTTACGCGCAAGGGCAGCGGCTTGTCAAGACAAACTATGGGCGGGGCGGGGGCCGGTCCGGGGGCCCGGCGCATCAGCCCGTATGCTTTTTCAGTCGCGCGGGGTGACGCGGACATGGACCTGCCAGGCACCGGCTTCCTGCTTCGGCTCAATCTTCAGCTGCTCGCCGTCCCGCACATAAATGCCGGGGCCGGTCTTGATCCAGCCGAAAGACGGCAGGAGATGGTCATAAAAAGACCAGAGCGCGGCAGGATCCAGAGTGTTTCCGGTGGCGGTCGATTCAACAATGCGCCCTTCCGGCTTGTCAAAGATCAGGCTTTCCTCATCCAGCTCCTGAAGGCCGGGCATTAGCGGCACATCCGCAATATTTTTGAAAAAGATCATCGGTGCATCGGCGGCATGCGGGGCGCCGGGCAGAATTGTTGCTCCAAAGATAAAAAACAGAGCCGTGACGAACATACCGGGCGGTGCTTTATTTTTTATGCGCAGGCGTGCCGTCATGGAGCGTGTCTATCGTTATGTCTGTTTTCATGTTTGTTTCCGGGGGCAGAAAAATGTCGAACGTCCACCCTGCACAATCCGCTTTATGCCGCCTGTCCTGCTTACCTGACAGCGACAGCCCGGGCAAGCCCTTCCTTCCCGGTCATAGACGGCGAAATGGTGCTGGAAATAGCCCAGCTCACCCTCCGCCGTCCTGTAATCCTTCAGTGTGCTGCCCCCGGCCTTGATGGCTGCCCGCAGCACGGTTTTTATGGAAGCTGCCAGCCGGGTGGCCTCGGCGGCCGTCAAAGAGCCGGCGCGCCGCCGCGGATCTGTCCCCGCGCGGAACAGGGCCTCACTGGCATATATATTGCCAATGCCGGCAATCAGTCGTTGATCCAGTAACGCCGCCTTGATGCAGGTTTTCCGGCCCTTCAGCCGCGCTGCCAGGGCAGGGCCGTTAAAGCTCCGCTCCAGCGGCTCGGGCCCCAGTCCCCGCAGGGCCTTATGGGTGTTCTGTTCTCCGTCCGCCAGAAGCAGCACCATGCCAAAGCGCCGGGCGTCGTTCATAATCATCCGGGTGCCATCGCCGCATGTCACAATCAGATGATCGTGCTTGCCGGGCCTATACGGGCCCCCGTGGTGCAGCAAAATACGCCCCGCCATGCCCAGGTGGATCAGCAGCGTCTGCCCGTTATCCAGGTTCACGCATATATATTTGGCCCGCCGGGCGCAGGACAGTATCCGGCGGTTTTTCAGCTTTCCGGCCAGTTTCGGAGGAAAAGGCACGCGCAGGCCGGTGTGCCGCACATCCACCGCCTTTATGATGCGGCCCCGCAGAGCGATCTGCAGGGCGCCGCAGATGGTTTCAACTTCGGGGAGCTCGGGCATTCCACAAGCCTTCTCTTATTTTCAGGTGTTTACTTAATATAGGGTTCGGGGGCCGCTTCCCGGGTTCTAGCGTGGCCGGCCGGGGATATCCAACAGGAAAAGAAGGGCTTCGCCAAAAAGTTCAGGCCGCCTCCGTTAGGAAGCGGCCTGGTCTCCTGCAATGTGTGTGTGGGAACATATGTGAGGAGAACTCGTATAACCCTTTTTTGGTCGTCCTCAGGTTATCTGTTAACTTGTTAAATTCGTGTGTGGGGTACAGAATTTATATCAAGTTATGCATGTTTTATAGCATCGAGGTTCCCCTGTCAACATCTTTTTACAGAAAAAATGTAGAAAACTACATTTTTTATAGACACCTGCTGGCGGATAGGCTATAACTCCTTTGAAATTATTGAAGATTACGACAGGAACCTATGGCCACTATTGAGCAAATCCGCGCCGCACGCGCCCTTTTGGGCTGGTCCCAGAAGGACCTGGCCGACCGTGCCGACCTATCGCAGACAGGCATTGCCCGTATCGAGAACGGCACGCATCAGCCGTCGGCGCAGACACAGGAAAAAATCACGGCCGCCTTCGAGGAGGCCGGCATTGAATTTATTCAGGGCGGCCTGATCCGGCGCGATGACGGGGTCAGAATGATTACCGGCGAGAATTGCTATATGCGCCTGCTCGAGGATGTTCACAAAACCCTGATGGACCGGAAGAGGGCCGGTGACCTGCTGATATGGTGCGCAGACGACAGGCAATCATCGGCAGATGTCAACGAAATGTACCGCCGCCTGCGCCGTGACGGGATACGGATGCGGCAGCTCGTGGAGGAAGGCAACACGTATCTGATCGGGCCGCTCGACGAATACCGCTACTTGCCGTCGTCTCATTTCGTTAATGTTGTGAAACTGAATTACGGCGACAAGTTTGCCACCGTCAATAGCGGCGAAACCAGGATCATGATCCATAGTGATGCAGAAGCCGCGAAAAGCCACCGGGAAATTTTTGAACTGTTATGGGGCATACTGCCCAAACCGACAGGGAGCACGGCGCATGAGCGGTTCTAGGTTCGCCAGCATGCCCCGGCAAACAGGGCAATATGCGGTCAAGGTTAAAAACGGCGCCGGCTGGCGCAAGTTTGATGTTGCACGGCTGCAGATCAGCGTCGGCATGCCCTATCATGAAAATGAAAAATTCGAAACAACAGCGAGCTGGGTTGGGCAGCGCTTCAAAAAGGCGATCATTTGCGTCAATGACACGCTTCAGCGCTTCAACCTGATGTATGAAAATCCCGGCATGACGGAAGAGGAAGCTCTGCACAAGACCTTGCGCGCGGGACGGGAATGGGTCTTGCGCAATATGAGGGCGCTCGAGTCCCTGCCGGATTTTTCCCTCCATCACTGGGAGGAATGGAAACTTCAGCCCGCGTTCAGCGACAACAAAAACAAGATCGCAACACTCTACCGCGACAATCCGGATTTCCGGGAAGCGATCTCCCGGAACATTATGGATCACTGGCAGAGATACAGTAAAAAGCGCGCGGATTCTTCAGGCGCTTTGCCCGGTGCTGCCGATTATGAAGTGTTTGCACATTATTCAACCCAGTATCTGCTGGAGGAGACGGCCGCTTTCGGCGTGATGTATGCGCGGGAGAGCGCTGCCGATATTTATCCCGGTACGCTGCTGATTCCCGTCAAGTTCCTGCAGGAAAACGAAGTGAACGGCGCGCCCAAGGGCTACGGCGACAATCACCACACGCGTATCGACTTCGTGCGGCTTCCCGCCCCGTCCGGCAGCGGCATTCTGACAGACAGCAGCAAAGCTGTCGCCTGATTACAACCCCGTGTTAAAGGGTCAGTTTCTGAACAAGACCGGCGTAGTTGGCCCGGTGTTGACCTGGTCCTACTGTGACAAAGGTGGGAACCCCGGAGAAGACGTGGTTGGCGACATTTTTAACGTCTGCGCCTGTGATGCTGTCAATGTTTCTTTCGAGCTCTCCGGGGAAAGAAATATATCCTTTGTATATAAGCTCGCGCGCGGCCATATCCATACGGGATGTAACAGAATCCTCAGCCTGTGCCAGAGAGGATTGTAATTGTTCTTTGGCGCGCGCTATTTCTGCGTCGGTAAAGCCATCTTTTCTGACCCGGTTTATCTCCTCACACAAAACAGGCATTAATTCGCGTACCTGTTCTTCCTTGACAGCGGCGTGAATAAAAAATCCAGCGGCATCATGAGCGCTTTCATGTCCCGAGGCCACGGTATAGACAAGACCACGCTTGCCCCGGATTTCCTGAAACAGGCGGGAAGAGGCGCCGCCCCCCAAGGCAGCGGCGAGCACTTCTGTGGCTGTGGAGCGCGGGTCCCGCAGGGGAAAACCGGGAAACAGAAGGATCATGTTCAGCATGGACAGGTCACGTTCATCATGAAAGTCGCCGCCTTTATATACAGCGGGAGTAAAGGCGCTCTTCAGTCTGACCGGCAAGCGGCCTACGGTGTTTTCCAGTTCAGCCAGAAGTCCGCCCGGCAGATTACCGGCGGCGGAAACGATCAGGTTTCCAGCATGATAATGCTCGTCTTTGAATGCTTTTATAGTGTCACGACTCATGCCGAGAACGATTTCAGGTGTTCCGCCTGTAGGAGCGCCGAACGATTGGCCGGGGAAGGCGGTCTGAAACATGTAATTACCCATGCTGCTCTCAGGATCGTCCTGACAGGCGGCAAGCTCAGCCAGTATCGGTACCCGTTCCCGCTCAACTTCATCGGGGGGCAGGGTTGAGTTGCAAACAATATCACCCAAAACCTTTGCGAAGGCATTCATGTGCACGGCGCGCCCGGAAACGTAATAGCATGTGACCTCCCGGTCCGTTGTGGCGTTGGAACTGGCGCCCATGCCTTCGATCTCGTTATCGATCTCTTCTGCTTGGCGGCTTTCGGTACCCTTGAAGACCACATGCTCATAAAAATGGGCCACCCCGCCATTTTCGGGCGTCTCCATGCGTGATCCGACCGTAAAATACATGCCCAGAGCCGCGTTGCGCGTGTGCGGCATGTGGTCGAGCGCCACCGAGACGCCGTTGGACAATTTGTGAAGTTCCACTGTCATGAAAGCCCCCGTTTTCTGTAATAATTTGTCATATAGCACAGACGGGGGCAGGGCGCAATAATTCAGAAAGTAACCCAGGCCTTTGATGATTCCGTTAGTACGGGCGCTTATACTTGTGGCAATGTCCGGGAATAGGAAGAAATGGCTTTATAAATGTCCGTTCTCGATATTCTGATCAATTATCACGTCGCTTTTCTCAAAGGGCTATGCGTCACTCTTCAGCTTTGCGCCATTATCTGGGGCTGCGGCACCGTCATTGGCGGCGCTTTGGGGTGGGTAGGTGCGCACAAGCGACTGACCGTCGGCCTGCCTACCCGGCTCATATCTTTTCTTCTGGGCGGTATACCGATCCTGGTTTTCCTGTTCTGGCTGCATTATCCGGCGCAGGCAATGTTTAATGTTGTGATTGATCCCTTCTACACAGCGGCCTTTACTCTTTCGATCATCAATATTTTCGCCGTAGCCGATCTGGTGCGTGGCACACTTCTGGATTTCCCGGGGCAATATCTGATCGCCGCCAAAGTCACCGGCCTGACCCGGAAGCAAACAGTATTTCGTATCCAGTTGCCGTTAATCCTGCGTCAGATTATCCCTGGCCTGCTGTTGCTGCAGATCGCCATGCTGCACACGACGTTGTTTGCCAGCCTGATCTCTGTCGAGGAAATTTTCCGGGTCGCTCAACGCATCAACGCGCAAATTTATCGTCCCGTGGAAATTTATACCGCGCTTGGCGTGTTCTTTCTGGCCGTCTGTCTGCCGGTGAATGGCCTGGCTTATTGGTTGCGGCAACGCTTTACCCGGAATTTATCGGAGCAATGAAGGAGACGTTCTTGATGATGAAAAATATAGTGGCGGCTATTCTTATTTCGTTGTTGCCCTTTACTGCTTTTGCAGCGGAGAAAAAAGAATCCGCTTATGACCGTGTTATCACCTCAGGAAAAATCAGATGCGGCTATGGCACATGGAAACCCTGGATTTATCAAGACCTTGAAACAGGAAAGCTGAAAGGCCTGACCGTCGATCTGATGGAAGAGGTCGGACGGCAGCTGGACCTGAAACTGGAGTGGCCCGAGGAAACCGGCTGGGGCGAGCTTCCGACCTCCCTTGCCAACGGCCGGGTCGACGTCGCCTGCTCGACCCTCTGGAACGATCCGGCGCGCGGGAAAATCTTGGCCATGACGCAGCCTGTATTTTATACGGCCATCTATGCCTATATGCGCGAGGGCGATGCGCGCTTTACCGGCAAGCTGGAAGAAATAAACAATCCGGATGTCCGGATCGCTGTTCAGGAAGGGGACTTCACGTATGCTCTGGCTGTGCGCCAGTTTCCCAGGGCGCAGCTTGTCAGCATTCCGCCCAACGTAGCAGCAACGGATGCGTTTCTAAATGTCACGACGGGCAAGGCCGATGTCACGTTCATTGATGGTGTGGCGATGTCGGACTTCAATAAAAACAATGCCGTGAAACTGGCAAGAATTCCCCTGGCGCGGCCTGTGGCCGTCTATGGCAACACGTTGGCGGTTGGAATCAAGGAAACGGAATTAAGAGACATGCTGGAAACGACCATTCGCTATATGCTGCAAACTGGCACTATAGAATCCGTCACGGCCGATTTTCGAAAGGAATACCCGGACGCCATCATTCTTCCCGCCAAACCTTATTGAGGTATTTATGAAGCGTTTTATATTCGCCTTTCTGGTTTTTCTCATCGCCTCCCCGGCTTTCGCCGTTGAGAAAAAGGAAACCGTCTATGACCGTGTCATCGGCACAGGAGCGATTCGCTGTGGTTACTTTTCGTGGGATCCGGCCATTATTAAAGATCCGAATACAGGAGAGTTTCGCGGTATCATCTATGATTACATGAATGAGGTCGGCAAAACACTGAGTCTAAAAGTCGAGTTTACCGAAGAAATCGGGCTCGGTGATTACCCGGCAGCGCTGGAAAGCGGCCGTATTGATGCGATGTGTGCAGGCATCTGGCCGACGGGCGAGCGGGCGCGGGTTGCTGATTTTGTTGAACCTGTCTATTACCTCCCGCTTTACGCCTATACGCAGGCTGGCGATACGCGTTTTGACAATGACATTGGCGTTCTGGACAATCCGCAATACAAAATTGCCGTGCTCGAAGGAGGCGCGACGTCGACCATCCGACGCAAGATGTTTCCGCAATCACAGGTCTTAGAGTTGCCACAGCTGACCAGTCCCTCCGAGCTATTTGTCAGCCTTGCACAGGGTAAAGCGGACGTCGTTATTTATGACCCGTTTACCTTCCGTAGCTTTGACGCCAGCAATCCTGGAAAACTTCGTCAGGCGGGCACAAAGCCAGTCAAGATATTCCCCAATACCGTTGCTGTCATGCGCGGTCAGGAAGAATTCCGGCGTATGCTCGATAACGCCACGCGGGACTTACGGCTCAGTGGTACAATCGATAAAATCATTGACCGTCATGAAAAATATCCGGGAACGCTCCTGCGTGCCGCTGTTCCGTACCGGGAAAATCCCTGAATGCTAGCCGCTCAGGGAATACGAGGAATTTATCGGAGCAATAAGGAGATATTCTTATGATCAAAAATATTATTGCGGTTCTGCTTATCTCCCTATTGCCTCTAACGGCTTTCGCCGTTGAGCAAAAAGAAACCGCCTATGACCGCGTGATGCGGACGGGCACCCTGCGATGCGGCTTTATCCCCTGGCCGCCGGGATTTGAGATCGATCCGAATACCGGCGTCATAAAAGGCCCCAGCAAAGAGCTGTTTGAAAGCATCATCAGGCTGACCGGCTGGAAAGTCGAGTTCGTGCAGACAGCGATGGGCAGTGTGCCGCTTGATTTGCAGAACGATAAATTTGACGTTATGTGCGCGGATGGACCGTGGACTATCACCAATATCAGGCTGGTTGATTATACAACGCCGGCTACCTACTCTCCCGTTTTCATTTATGTACGAGCCAATGAAGCCAGATTTCAAAGCTATGCCGATTTTGACAGCAAAGATGTAACTTTTGTCGGCATCGATGGCGATATTAGCGCTGATCTTACCGCCGTGCGCTTTCCACACGCGAAAATGCATACGCTGGGCAGCCTGACGGATCCTGCGCAAATGATGATGGAGGTAGCGGATAATAAAGCGGATGCCGTTATTCTTGATCCCGTTACCGGCGAAGGCTTCATAAAAAACAATCCCGGGAAAATCAAGGCGTTTCCTGGCGATACCCTTGCCGTCTATCCCGTGGGCATGTCCGTGCGCTGGGGCGAAGACCAATTGAAGCAGGTTTTGAACCGCGCCACGGAAATGGCGATTAATATTGGCTTGGCTGATCAGAAATTGGATTTATACGATCCGGCGCGCAAGACGATATATTCTCCGGCTCGCCCCTTTCAGGAGCCGGGAAAGAAATAATCATGCTCACCGCAACGGACATTCATAAATCCTTCGGTGACAAGCAGGTTCTGAATGGCGTCGATGTCCAGATTGCGCCGGGGCAGATCGCCTGCGTGATCGGGCCATCGGGCACGGGGAAAACGACGCTGCTGAGAGCGCTGGCGCTGCTGGATTTCCCCGACAGGGGAAAGGTTGCTGTTGAGGACGATACCTACAATTTTCCTCTGGCGCCGGATCAGGCTATAAAATCGCCATGGCCACGCCTGACGGCCGTATTTCAATCCCTGTTCCTGTGGCCACATTTGACCCTGCGGGAGAATATTATGCTGCCCGCACGCAACTGCAACAGTAACGCGGAAAAGGATATTGAGGGCCTGATCAGGCTTTTCGAGATGGGTGATTTCATCGATAACTACCCCAATGAGGCTTCCCTCGGCCAGCGCCAGCGCGTTGCGCTCGCACGGGCGCTGATTCTGAATCCTCTGTATATCCTGATGGATGAAATCACGTCAGCACTGGATGTTGAGCAAACCGCCCGTATCCTGAAAAAACTAACTCATCTGAAAGAGCGCGGGATAGGCGTCATGCTGATTACGCATCATCTCGGCTTTGCCCGCAATGCAGCAGACCAGGTCCTGTTCATGGATGCGGGACGTGTCGTGGAACAGGGCGGTCCGGATGTCCTGAAAAACCCGCAAACGCCGCGCCTGCGGCAATTCTTATCCCTTGTCGAGGAGGTTAGATAAAGAAAAACCCGCCGTTGGGCGGGTTTTTCGAAGATCGGAAAGGCGAGGGGACCTAGAAGTCCATATCGCCCATGCCGCCCATACCGCCGCCGGCCGGGCCGTGGCTGTGGGCTTTTTTGTCTTCCGGTGCGTCCGTGACCATCGCTTCCGTGGTGATCAGCAGGCCGGCGACGCTGGCCGCGTCCTGCAGGGCGATACGAACGACCTTGACCGGATCGATAATGCCGGCCTTGACCATGTCGCAATACTCGCCGCTCTGAGCGTCGAAGCCATACGTGACTTCTTTTTGCGCAAGCATCTGACCGACAACGACGGAGCCTTCGACCCCGGCGTTCTCGACGATCTGGCGTACGGGCGACTGGATCGCGCGACGGATAATGTCGATACCGACATCCTGGTCGCGGTTGTCGCCTTTCAGGCCGCTCAACGCTTTTGTTGCGTACAGAAGGGCAGCACCACCACCGGCAATGACGCCTTCTTCGACCGCAGCGCGGGTCGCGTGCATGGCGTCATCCACACGGTCCTTGCGCTCTTTTACTTCGACTTCTGAAGCGCCGCCGACACGGATGACCGCCACACCGCCGGCCAGTTTGGCCAGACGTTCCTGCAGCTTCTCCTTGTCGTAGTCGGAGGTGGTGTCGTCGATCTGCTGGCGGATCTGGCCGCAGCGGGATTCGATATCGGCTTTTTTGCCGGCACCGTCGATGATCGTCGTATCGTCCTTGGTGATACGGATTTTCTTGGCGCGGCCGAGCATGTCGAGCGTCACGTTCTCCAGCTTGATGCCGAGGTCTTCGGAAACGACCTGACCCTTGGTCAGGATTGCCATGTCCTCGAGCATCGCCTTGCGCCGATCGCCGAAACCGGGCGCCTTGACGGCGGCGACTTTCAGGCCGCCGCGCAGCTTGTTGACCACCAGTGTGGCCAGAGCCTCGCCCTCAACATCTTCCGCGACGATCAGAAGGGGACGGCCCGACTGGACCACCGCTTCCAGAACCGGCAGGATCGACTGCAGGTTGGAGAGTTTCTTCTCGCTCAGGAGGATATAGGGGTCTTCCAGTTCGCACACCATCTTGTCGGCGTTGGTGATGAAGTAGGGCGACAGATAGCCGCGGTCGAACTGCATGCCTTCGACGGTCTCCAGTTCGAACGCCATGGTCTTGCTTTCCTCGACCGTGATGACGCCTTCCTTGCCGACCTTCTGCATGGCTTCGGCAATTTTCTCGCCGATTTCCTTGTCGCCGTTGGCGGAGATGGTGCCCACCTGGGTGATTTCATCGTTGCCCTTGACCGGCTTCGCCCGCTTTTTCAGGTCAGCGACAGCGGCCTCAACGGCCTTGTCGATGCCGCGCTTGAGGTCCATCGGGTTCATGCCCGCGGCCACGGCCTTAACGCCTTCGCGCACGATCGCCTGAGCCAGAACGGTTACAGTGGTCGTGCCATCGCCGGCTTCGTCGTTCTGCTTTTCAGCAGCTTTGCGAACCAGCTGGGCGCCCATGTTCTCAAACTTGTCGGCAAGCTCAATCTCCTTGGCGACGGTTACGCCGTCCTTGGTGATGCGCGGCGCTCCGAAAGATTTGTCGAGCACAACGTTGCGGCCCCGGGGACCCAGGGTCACTTTTACGGTGTTGGCAAGTTTGTCAACGCCGCGAAGCATTTTTTCGCGGGCATCAACGTTAAATCTGATGTCTTTTGCAGCCATCGTTTTTCTCCTTTGTGAAATTAAGTAACTTCGTTGTTTTTCAGTTACGGACTATCCGAACCTAGGCCGCCTTTTTTTTAGCGGCTGTGCTCTCAATGATGCCCATGATGTCGGATTCCTTGACGACCAGAAGCTCCTCGCCGTCGACAGTGACTTCCGTGCCTGCCCATTTCGAGATCAGGACGCGGTCGCCGGATTTGACATCAAGGGGGATGCGCTCGCCGTCTTCGTTGAAGGCGCCCGGACCGGTGGCCAGCACCTGGGCTTCCATCGGCTTTTCCTTGGCTGAATCGGGGATAATGATCCCGCCGCTTGTTTTTTCATCCTGCTCTATACGGCGCAGGAGAACCCGGTCATGCAGAGGACGAAATTTCATTTTCTTTTCTCCTTGTATCACATTGATATTATTATAAAAAACCAACTATTCGCGCAGTTTTTGGCACTCTCTGCGCCTGAGTGCTAAGATATTTAGGGGAAAGTCCGGAAAAAAGCAAGCATGAGTCATGCTTCAAAGGTGCGCTTTTTATTAAGCGGCTGACTATTTCCAGCAGCCCTTGGAGATTTGCGAGCTCCAGGATGATGAGGAGCGGGAAGAGGGCGCGGGCTTTTGCGGCCCCTCTGTGGAATCTGTCTGGTTTGTGCCTTGCGTGGCCTTGCGGAATTCTTCTGCCAGACCTGAGAGGGCATCATCCCGCCGCCGGCGTGCCGGTGTGGGCGGTCTGTCTGCCTCACCCGGTCCGGGCTCTCTTGGCAGGGGGTTTTGCGATCCTGATTGTGCGCCGCTGATCTGCGTAATAAGCCGCCGCGCATCTTCTTCATGCATGTCGCGATTCCACCAGCTGTGCCCCCCGTCGCAGGACCAGCGCAGCCCCCTGCCTTCTTCATAGGCCAGAGCGTCGGGCGTGCGCGGGCTAAGCAGCGTTTTCCCGTCTATAGGCAGGAAACCGTGACTGTATTGGAGCGTCTGCATAAGATCCGCGGCATCCAGGGCCGTAATGCCGGCGACAGTCCAGCTTTTTCCGCTGAAGGATAGAGAAGCCTCCTGTTTGCTTTCGTCATATCTGATGTGATCGAGTGCGCTTGCGCGCAGCCACGCGCTCTCGCCGCGGCGCAGCTCAACGAAATCGGGTTCAGCCCTGGCAATTTTTTGTGCGATGTTCTCTGCGGTTCGCTGGCCTTTTCCGCCGTCAGAAAGCACCTCCTGCTCACCGTTCATGGTGACGGTCAGGGTGTCCTGTTTCTGTGCCATAAGAAGCTGGATGTTTGCCGGGTTTATGGCCGACACTTTTGCGTATTCAACAAAACCGTGCTCCTGAATCAGGCTGCCGACAAACCGCTCGGCTTCATACCGGGTCAGATGCCCGCCCAGACGGTCTTTGCTGGCGCCAGCCAGGAACGTCAGCCAGGGTTTTGATCTGTCAGTCTCATCATAGTAAATGCGATCCAGACGGCGGCTGTTCAGGATTTCGCCGCCTTGCGCGACATAGTCCCTGTTCTGCGCGCAGACCTCCTCAAGAAAGCCCATTGCCTGCTGCTGGCTGCAGTCGATCGTCATGTTTTCTCCGTGGGCCAGAGTCTTTATCGCCACGCCGCCAATCGCATCCATTTGCGCCGCCCAGATGTCTTCAACCCGGCGGGTGTTGACCAGAGTCTCGCCGCATTTCACCCAGCCCGGCAGCAGGTCAATTTTTTTCATGACTTCCCCGCTCTGTTCCGCGGAGAGAGGAATGGCACAGGCCGCACCGGGAAGCGTGATCTGAAGCCTCTGGTTTGCCCCGTCGTCCGTAACCCATACATGAGACACCATGTTTGTATTAAGAACAGCGTATTCGCCGAGGCGCACATAGCCGGGCCTGCTCTCCAGCGTGTCCATGATAGCAAGAATGTCTGCGGATGAGGCTTCCGGGTTGATTGTCTGCTCTTTGTCCGCGCCAATGTAATGCAGGCCGGGCGCGGTTTCGCTGCCATAGGCCACGCCTATTTTTTCGCTGTTAATGACGGTGTTTTCCGTCAGACGGATATACGGACCCAGCTCTTCTGTTACCAGCGCGGAGAATCTGCTGCGTGCTGCGTCCGTCGTGGCTGCTTTGGCTGCCTGCAGAAGAAATCCCGTCCGGGGCACGCCCGCCGGAAAAAAGTCGAGGATGGCCTGCAGCGCCATTTCACTTTCCAGCGCGCGCTCGATGAGGGAGGTCTTGCCTTCCGGCGTTTCCAGCAGGAGTTTTTTAAAATCTTCGACGGTGTTTCCCTGCCGCATGTAAATTTTTTCCAAAGCGGACTGCAGGGCGCCGGCGGGAAGGGAAGAGTTTTTCTCCAGGGCCATATCAAGAATTTTGTTCTCAAGCGGCGGACAGCCCAGTGCAACGAATTGCGCATAGACGGCAAATTTTTCTTCCGGGGCCATGCCGCTGTCCAGGGCTTGTTCGGTGAAGGGCTTTTCGTCCGCCGTGACAGGGCTGGCATTCCAGGCCAGAGCCGTTTTAAGCGTGCCGGTCCCCTCCATTTTCTTAAGAAGCGCCTTTATGGCGGGTGCGGTACTTTCGGGGCTTTCCAGCGCTTCCGTCAGGCAGGCGTGCGCGACAACCACCCGCTTCAGGCCTTCCTTGGTGCTTTCGGCCTTTTCTTTCAGGCGCCTGGTGGCGGCATTGATTTCATTATCCCATTCGATTTTGCTAACCGCCATTTTGCGCTGCAGATCGGCAATGTCGCCTTCCTGTTTTTTCTTACGTTTTTCATTGCCCCACATCCCCGGAACCTCTTCTTCCGGCGCCGTCAGGCTATCGGTAACGGGGCACCTGTCGGGCGCGGCGACGGTGTTTTCGTCTATCTCTAACACGGAGTCGGGAACGGCGTCCGACGGCATGTGTTTAACCAAAATATGCAGGCTTCCGAATTTTCCGAAGACGCGCTCGGTAAAGTCGGCAAAGCTTATGGTCTGTCCGGCGGACAGATGGAGCGGGATCGATAAAGCGATAGAAGCGGCATCGTCCAACACGTCGATAAGTTTGAGGGCCAGGGCTTCATTCTTCTCGGCCATGGCCCAGGACAGTTTTGCGTAGCCGGAGGCCAGAAGCGGGCCGGTGTGCTCCGCCCATTCATGAAGGGCTTTTTCCTGCGCGGCGATCACCGCCTTTTTCTTTTCGTGGGCGCGCTCCTGCGCTTTGTAGGAATCGACAAGTTCGACGATCTGGCTGTGGCGTGTTTTGAATTCGTCGGCAGTGGTCACGGGAAATACGCCTTTCTTTTTTCCGCCCTTTGGGTATGCCCAGGCCTATCATTTTTCCAGAAAAAAATCAATACATTATGTCAAAAACAGGCACTCAAAAAGGGCCTTTTAACGGCTAGACTCTTGAAAATTAAGACTTTTGCAATGATTTTTCCTTAATATGGTATTGAGGAAAACAGAGGCTTTTTCTGGTAACCTGTTGAAATAGCAGGAGGTTTTTCGTATGGCCGACATACAAAAACAGGTAATAAAGGATTACCGCCTGACAAGTGCGGAAATCCTTTATCACATGCCGGATTTCCCCGACCTTCTGCAATCCTTTATCTGGCAGGACTATGATCTGGCGCCCCGCTATCCCGTGCTGCACCGCTTCCTTGATTTCTGGTCACGCGAGCTGGATGGCAAGCTTCATTCGGTCTATGTCGCGAGCCAGAGAATCATCACGCCGGGCGAATATCGCTTTTGTCCTGCCGAGTTCACGCTCCAGTAAGCAGAGAAGCAAGCGGTCAGTTTCAGCGGTTCAGGCGCTCCGCCTTCCGGCCATCAGCACGCGCAGACCTTCGGCGATTCCCGCGCTGGCGACGAGTGTGATGACTGTATCCATTAATACCCGCAGCAGAACCAATGCGAAATTGACCACACCCGGAACCGCCTCGGGCTGAATGCCGTAGGGCGCCATGGTGACCAGGGCCAGGAAGCTGAAAAATGTGAAAACGGGCAGAAAGCACAGCAGCCAGCAGCCGATCAGCGGAAACGAAGTCATGAACCCGCCCATGTCGGCGTAAAAGCGCCGCAGGGAATAGCCCAGGCTTGCCGGTATATAGAACCAGAGAAAACGAAAGCCCCATAAGGCCGCGCCCACCAGCACGAGTGCACCCAGAGCCGCCGCGCCATTAACGCCCTCTTCAGCCGCCCCTTGCATCGCTATGCTGGCCTGATAGGAAACCTGCGCCATGCCTGCCACCAGAAAACGCGACAGCGCGAAAACAAGAGCGCCCGCTGTAATGCCGCGCGCCTTGTCGCGCAGAACTTCACGGTCGGTATCGGGGTTGCCGCTGGGCCGGAACGGCCATCGCTGATCCAGGAAGATCAGGCGGGTGAAGTGCGCGGTCATCCAGCCATCGGCAAAATAGGCGGGCAGCATGATCAGCGCCTGGCGCAGAAACTGATTGTCCCAGCCCAGAGCGATAATGATCATAAAGCACAAAAACTTGATCAAAAGCGGCGCCGCTGCCAGCTGCATCAGGTAGCGTCGTTCCCGGTATACGCGGCCATAGCCGTCGGCTGCCGCCTTGATAATATCGAAAGATGCCATGTCGGCGCTTATTCTGTCATGAAGGTTTCGGAATGGGAACGGGCTTTAGCCGGAAACGCCCAGTTTTTCATGTATATCGGTCGAAGACGTCGTGTACTGGAAACGCGCCTTTTTGCCCGGGTGCACATAAGAGTAGGCGGCATGCGCCATCAGCGCCCCCTCATGAAAGCCGGAGAGGATCAGCTTGAGCTTGCCGGGATAGGTGTTGATGTCGCCGATGGCGAAAATTCCGGGCTGTGAAGTTTCAAACTTCTCCGTATCGACCGGAATGTGGTTGCGCTCCAGATTGAGCCCCCACTGTGCCAGCGGGCCCAGTTTCATGGTCAGGCCGTAAAAGGGCAGCAGGATGTCGCAGGGCAGGTCATAGGTGCCCTTTTCCTCGCTTTTGACGCCGACCGCGCGCAACACGCCGTTTTCGCCCTTCAAGTCGGCCAGCTGCGCTATATGAAGCGCGGCCTTGCCTTCGGTCACCAGTGTCCGCATTTTGGCGACACTGTCGGGGGCGGCGCGAAAATCGTCGCGGCGGTGAAGCAGCGATATTTCGGAGGCCAGGGGCTGAAGATTCAAAAGCCAGTCGAGCGCGGAATCGCCGCCGCCCGCAATCACGACCCTCTTGCCGCGGGCTATGTCTTTCCGGCGCACGGCATAAAAAACCGATTTTCCTTCATAGGACTCGATGCTCGTCAGCGGTGGTTTCTTGGCAACGAACGAACCGCCGCCGGCGGCGATGATCACAACCCTGGTCTTGAACACGGTGCCCCCGTCCGTGACCAGCCGCCAGCCTTCATCCTCTTTTTCAACCGTCTCGACCATGTGGCCGAGATGCAGGACGGGGGAGAAGGGCTTGATCTGGTCCAGCAGCCGGTCGGTCAGTTCCTGACCCGAGATCACGGGCCAGGCCGGTATGTCGTAAATCGGCTTTTCCGGGTAAAGCTCGGCGCATTGCCCGCCCGGCTTTTCAAGAATGTCGATCACATGCG
>JANWLB010000052.1 GCA_025451095.1 Alphaproteobacteria bacterium | reverse complement strand
GTACCGGCGGCGATATCATCGCTCTCAACGGCTATGTCATGACCAGCTTCGCCGACCTGAAAATGGCGCAGTCGGGATCGGATGTCCGCATCACCTTAAGCTCGACGGAAAGCCTGCTTCTCAAAGGCAGGACGGTGGGCAGTCTCGTTGCGGGGAATTTCATCTTTGAAAACCCGCAAGGCACCCCGGATCCGGCGCCAACGCCAACGCCGTCGCCGGACATAACCGGCACCAGCGGCGCCGACAATATCGCCGGCACCGCCGATGCCAATACCATCCATGCCGCGGCCGGGGATGATACCGCGCACGGCAATGGCGGGAACGATGTCGTTTACGGCGAAGACGGCAACGACACGATCTACGGCGACGACGGCAATGACACGCTGATCGGCGGCGCCGGAAACGATACCGCCACGGGCGGCGCGGGCAGCGACACGTTCGTTGTCAACCGCGGCGACGGCGGCCTGGTCATCACCGACTTTGCCGGTGGTACTGCCGGGGATCATGTCCTGATGAAGGGTTACACCGCGACGTCACTGGCGGCCGCAACCCTGACTCAGTCGGGAAGCGACACCGTACTCAGAATGGATGACGGCGCGACCGTGACATTCCGCGGTCTTGCCCCGAGCGGCCTGTCGGGCGGCCTTCAGGCCGATGTGAATGGCGTAACCAGCGCCTTTACGCCCGGCACGGGCGAAAGCGCCCCGCCAACGCCGCCGCCGGTATCTGACTCCCTGACGCCGCCCACGGCGCCGACGAAGGTCGGCACCGCAGGGAGCGAAACTCTGGAGGGCAGCCATACTGTCGACGACGTCATTCTCGGCGGCGCCGGAAACGATACGATTATCGGCCGGGACGGGAATGACTGGCTCTTCGGCCAGGACGGCAACGATACTCTTTACGGGTATTGGGACAATGACGTTCTGGACGGCGGTAACGGGACTGACACCCTTTACGGGGGTCAGGGAACGGACCGGCTCTTCGGAGGGGCAAGCGCGGACAAGCTGTACGGCGAGGATGGCAACGACATCCTGACCGGCGGCGCGGGCGCGGATACCCTCTCCGGGGGAGCGGGAGCTGATATCTTCCGGTATACCGATATCGGGGATGCCGGCGATATCATCTCCGATTTCAAGACGTCCCAGGCGGACAAGCTTGATATCAGCGTCCTGCTAGAAGCCAACGGCCTGGGCGCGCTGAGCGCACCGGAGGTTGTCTCCCAAGGCTACCTGACTTTCAAGCAGACCAGCACAGGTACCGCTGTTCTGTTTGACGCGGACGCCTCAGGTGCAGCCCATTCTTCCGTGACCCTGGCAACCCTGAAAGGAGTATTGGTTTCCGACACCGATATCCTGACCCACGCGCTGATAGCCTAAAGATTTACCGCTGCCTCGAGCCGCCCCGTTTTCCCGAACGGGGCGGTTTTTTTTATTCGTGAAACTTTTTGGCTGCCTGATCGTTTTGTATTTCAGAGCCTTTATCTGGAAAAGTTCAAGAGGTTGTCATGAAAAACATAGTCCCTGTCGTCCTGTGCAGCGGATCCGGCGCAGGGCTTTGGCCTTTCAGCAGGAGCTATCCCGACAGCGACAGCTTTCTGCAGAAGACGATAAAGAAAATTCTTGCCGTTACCGATCCCGGGGAAACGCAACTCATCACGATAACTCTAAAGAGCCTGCGTGCCGAGACGGCGCTCCAGCTTTGCGAAATATCCCCTTTGCTGGTCCGCCATCTGCTATTGGAGCCGCAGGCCCGGGATACGGCCGCTGCGGCAGCCTATGCCATCCAGTATGCGGAAGCCTGTTTTGGCGAGGATGTCCTGTTATGGATCGTGCCTGTCCATGATTTCACCATGGATGAGGCTGTTCTGGCCGATATGCTGGAGAAAGCCGAAATCGCGGCATCGCGGGGCTATATGGCCACGCTGGGGGATCCGCTGTCGGGCATGCATCTGTTTCAGGCGCGGACGGGGCGGGATAACTTCATCGAACTGGCGCCGCAGACATGGAACGTCGTGCGGAACGCCATGCGGGAATCGGTCGATCCGCGCCAGCCCTCGACAATGGTTTACGGAGCCGTGAAAGAAGAGCCGTTTGAAATCGCGGTCGTGCAGAAGGTGGCGAAAGCCGTAGTTGTGCCTGCCCATGAGCAACAATCTCCGGAATTTGAGAGAATTCAGATTTGAGAAAGATCGTATGCACTTTAGGCCTGATGGTTGCGGCGCTGCTGATCGCCGGCAACGACGGCTTTCAGCGCGGCGAATACAGCCTGTCCTCTCCTTTTTTTCGCGATTTAAACCCCAATCCTTCGGCGGTTTACTATCAGAACGACTGCGATGCCATGTACATAGAGCCGCAGCAGGATCTTATCCTCGATAGCATCTATAAGAAAACGGACCCGCATCGGGCGGAAATCAATAAAAAGGCGCAGAAAAGATATCTTAAGAAAATAAAAGATCTTCGAAAATTCGAAAATAACCTCATCGCGATGGCGAATGATTATCTTGTATCGGGAGGCGATGATTATAACGCCGCCTATTGCACCATGGACTGGCTCTACAGATGGGCGCAGGATGACGCGCTTCTGGGGAAGGCCAACCAGCAGGGCATGTATATGCGGCGCTGGAGCCTGGCGACGATTGCCTCGGCCTATCTTCAGGTCAGGAATGCCAAAAACCTTGTGCCGGCCGAAAAAAAGAAAGTCGAGTTCTGGCTGCGTCGGATAGCTCTTGAGGTGGAAAACGACTATATGAACGCGGTTGGCGTCAGCAAAAACAACAATCACCTGAACTGGGGCGCATGGGCCGTGACTATAACCGGCGTTGCCGTAGCGGACCGCGATCTCTATCAATGGGGCATCGATAAGGCAAAATATGTCATCAAAAATGAAATCCAGAAGGACGGTTCCTTGCCGCTGGAAATGGCCCGGGGAAAAAGGGCCCTGCAGTACCACATATTCGCGCTTGAGCCCCTGATCATGATCGCGGAAACCGCCTTCCGGAACGGCGAAAATTTTTATGATCTTCATGATGGCGCGCTTCATAAGCTGGTGAAGCGCACCTTTGAAGGAATCGATGATCCATCATGGTTCAAGGAGAAGTCGGGCTATACCCAGGATTTTGTCGCCGATATGGAGAAAGAGCATTTTTCATGGGTCGAGGTTTATAATTCCCGCTTTCCCAACAGGCCGATGGGGACATGGCTTGAGATGCGAAGGCCCATCATATCCCGCCGGACGGGGGGAAACATGACATTCCTCTTTTATCACGGGATTTAGGTTCAGGCCGCCTGCGCGGCCGCGATCCTGACTCCCCGCCGCGCAAGCTCCCCGAGATAACGCTCCGCGTTTCTTTCCTCTTCCAGGGTCAGGTGCAGGATATCGGCAATCTTCTCATAGCCGAGGCCCATGGCAAGGACATAGAGCGTGTCATAGCTGGCGGCTTCATAATGCTCAATTTTCTGAATGGTGGAAATCAGCGCGATTTCCAGCACATGGTGATCCTGTATCCCGGCAATCAGCCTGACGATTTCCCGGATCATGATGTCGATCGTGCGGGATTTTTTCTCAAGAGTCCTGATCTCGAGAATTTCCATTATTTTTTCGATGCGGCCGATCTGCTTTCTTGTCTCTTTCTGGTGAAAGAGGAATTCATCGGCAAGAGATCCGCGCTTTACCGAGTTGGCGACTTTACCCAGCAGAATATCCAGTTTTTTCTCGAAATCATAAGCATCGCCAAGGGAATGAAGGAAAAATTCATGGAGCGCGCTTTTGCTCATTTCATTCACCGCAGTATTTCGAAGTTCACAGGCTGCTCCGTGACTTCATCATGAAGATTGTCCAGCCAGTATTCCTTTTCCCCATCCTTGACTTCCAGAACGGCGTGCGCTTCCCCTTTATGTTTTCCTGCCGTGATATGGCCGCGGACAAGACGCATCTGTCTATAGGAGAAGTTGCCGGTCATGGCCAGGTTTCGCGCCTTGACCAAAGCATAATCCTCGCAATCTCCGCCGTGCCTTAAAAAGAAATCAATGCCCCTGAAACAGTCTTTCTCTCCGCAGTTTTTCAGATCGCTGACATAGGGAATCCTGTTGATTTCTGTATTGATGTTCCTGATTTCCCGGGGGATGCCGGAGGCATCGGCAGGTTGGAAAAAAAGAAGGACGCCCAAAAACAACGCGATACCGGCCGCATATTTCTTCCCGCCGCGATAAAACGCTTTTTCCCGCATGATTTCCTGCCGGTCTGGCTAATGTATCGGGGACCGGAGAAGTTCCGGGACGCTGGAAAAAAATGCTTACCCGGGAACGAAAACCGGAATAGAGCGGTTCGGTAAGACTGTGTTGCTGCATATGCGAACCGGGAGAAAAATCATGGCAAATGCGAACTATCAGAAACTTGTGCCCAATGCCCCCCAGAACCGTTTTTCAGGAATTGCGAGATCATATACTCCTGAAGATGTAGAGCGTCTTCGTGGATCTCTTACGGTCGCGCATACGCTGGCCGAGCGCGGGGCCAACAAGCTCTGGCGGAGCCTTCACGAGAAACCTTATATCCATGCGCTGGGCGCCCTGAGCGGCAACCAGGCCATGCAGATGGCCCGCGCCGGACTCGAGGCCATCTATCTGTCCGGCTGGCAGGTCGCCGCGGATGCGAATGTCGCGGGCGCCATGTATCCGGACCAGAGCCTCTATCCCGCCAATTCCGGGCCTGAGCTCTGCCGCAAGATCAACAAGACCCTTCAGCGCGCCGACCAGATCGAGCATTCCGAAGGCGGTGTCACCCGCGACTGGTTCATTCCGGTCGTCGCCGACGCGGAGGCCGGTTTCGGCGGTCCCCTGAATGCCTTTGAGATCATGAAAGCCTATATCGAGGCGGGAGCGGCGGCAGTCCATTTCGAGGACCAGCTGGCTTCTGAGAAGAAATGCGGCCATCTTGGCGGCAAGGTCCTCATTCCCACGGCCGCGCATATACGCAACCTGAACGCGGCCCGCCTGGCGGCCGACGTCTGCGGCGTGCCGACCCTGATCGTCGCCCGCACCGATGCGGAAAGTGCCCGCCTGATCACGTCGGATATCGATGAGCGGGACCGCCCGTTCATTATCCCGGGAGAGCGCACGGCGGAAGGATTCTATCGCCTTAAGGAAGATACCGGCCTCGAGCATTGCATCGCGCGCGGCCTGGCCTATGCGCCCTATGCCGATCTTTTGTGGTGGGAAACGTCGCATCCCGATCTTGACGATGCGAAGGCCTTTGCCGATGCCATCCATAAGAAGTATCCGGGCAAGCTTCTGGCCTATAACTGCTCGCCGTCCTTTAACTGGAAAGAGAAGCTCGACAAGGTGACGATCGCCCGCTTCCAGTCGGCGCTGGCGGATATGGGCTACAAGTTCCAGTTCGTCACCCTTGCCGGCTTCCATGCCCTGAATTACGGCATGTTCCAGCTGGCCATGGATTACAAGGACAGGGGCATGACGGCCTATTCCGAACTGCAGCAGGCCGAGTTCGCGGCGGAAGCCGACGGCTATACGGCGACCAAGCACCAGCGCGAAGTCGGCACCGGCTATTTCGACGCGGTGAGCATAGCGATCAGCGCCGGCAAGTCGTCCACCACGGCGATGGCCGATTCCACGGAAACCGCGCAGTTCGCCACCATCGCTGCGGAATAAGGAGGACGCCATGGATGACGCTGCAGAGCCTTCAATAGACCGGGATACGGCCCTTCAATACATCGCCGAAGCTGTGGACCGCGTTAACCGCGCGGTCCTTTATGCGGTCAATTCCGGCGTATCCGTGGAGATCGTGCGCACATCGCGCCATCATGACGGCTGCGGCAACTGGGGCGACCAGATGGCGCACGAGATCATCGACAAGCAAGAGAACTGACAATCAGGAAGAACTGAACAATTGAAACCCGGCGGCACCTAGGGGAGCCGCCGGGTTTAAAGCATCACAGACGGACTTTTACTTCTGGATTGCCTTATAGAAGACTTTCTCGCCCCCTGCTGCCGGTTCGATATTCGTCGGGGCGGGCTGGCTCATTGCCACGCGCTTCGTCCGCCTCGTCTCGGCACAGTAGTATTCCGGGCCTGTTCCTGCCGTACGGTCGCAGCAATAGGGAACCCCATGATAAGGCCTTATGGCGTAGTTATCGTAGCAGCCGCTCAGGATCACCGGCAGAAGGGCTGCCGATACGTAACCGATATGCTTCCAGGTCGACATCTGAACCTCCATGAATGTATGACACCCTGCCCAATGCCTGGTGCATAAGTTTGGTTCCTTCCTTTTAAGGAACGGACGGCGAGGTGGAATGTTGGTGGATATATGCCACAACAAAGGAGGAAACCATGTTGAGCTGGGCTTTCTCGTTCCTGCTTCTGGCTATCATTGCGGGATTTCTCGGATTTGGCGGCGTTGCCGTCATTTCCGTCGAAATCGCGCGCGTTCTGTTCGTCCTGGTTCTCGTTCTGTTTGCCGTTTCCGCCCTGGTGCATATCCTCAGGGGCGGGGCACCGCCGGCAGTCTGACCGATATAAATAAAAATTAGCCTGCAGCAGGTGCTGATGGGTGGGTTCTTGGGGTGAGGAGCGGGGGGGGGCTCGGGGGTGGTGGGGGCGGCCGGGGGG
>JANWLB010000051.1 GCA_025451095.1 Alphaproteobacteria bacterium | reverse complement strand
GCGCATCTGCCCCGCCGGAAAGGCGCGATAACCAAACGCGTGGCCCGGATTAACGATCTCGATCCCGATCGAATGGCTGTTGATATCCTCAAGCCCGTCCCAGTATGAAACACCGGCATGCCATGCGCGTTTGTCCTCGGCCACGTATTGAGTGACGTGACCGTCCTCATCCACCAGGTAATGAGCACTGACACGGCCGCCGCCCGGCTGGCGCGTCCTGTCGAAAAAATAATCTTCTGCCTCCGCCGCCGATTTCGTTTCGGTGTAATGTAGAATCAGAAAGGTTGGCAAAACGCCATTTTTGCGTTCATCAAAATGCGCGGAAGGTGTTTGGGTAATTTTCATGACCGCTCTTTGACTCGTGCCATCAGGGCCATCCCCGCCAGCCAGAACAGCAATATGCTAGCCATGCCGGCCCGCTGGCTGTCAAATGCAGATGTCATGAGACCGAACAGGGTCGGGCCCAGGAAGGCCGTGACCTTTCCCGTAAGCGAATAAAGGCCGTAAGTCTGGGCCGTGGTCCCCCGTGGCGAAAGACGTGCCGCCAGAGTCCGCCCCGCCGCCTGTGCCGGCCCCATGAAAATCCCCAGCAGCAACGCCACGATCATAAAGGCGGTCTTGTCCTGAAGAAAAAGGATGATGGCGCCGGTAACGATCAGCCCCGCCAGCGAAACCATGACCGTCGGTTTCGAGCCCCAGTGATCATCGGCAAAGGCAAACAGAGCGGCGCCCAGGCCGGCCGTCACGTTTAGTCCGATGGCAAAAATCATGATCTCGGAAAAATCCATGCCGAAGGTGCCCGCCGCATAAAGACCGCCCACCGCGAACAACGTGTTGAGGCCGTCACGGTACAGGGCGCTGGCGATCAGGAACAGGAGCAGGTTTTTCTGATGCAGGGCTGTCTGCAGCGTGGACTTCAGCTGCTCCAGTCCTTTTTGCGTTGCTTGCCCCAAGCTCAGGCCTGTGCGCGCGGTATCATGCGTCCAGAGTGCCAGCGGGACGGTCAGCAGCGCAAACCACAGCGCTGTCAGCGGCGCGCTTGCACGTATATGCTCGGAATGCGCCTGCGGCAAAGACAGAAGCGGCGCATGGCCGCTGACGCCGACAAGCCCCAGCAGCACCAGAACCAGGCACGCCAGTCCCCCGATATAACCAAGCCCCCAGGCCCAGCCCGACACCCGGCCCACCATCCCAGACGGGGCGATATGGGGCAGCATGGCGTTGGCGAAAACAAGCGCAATCTCGAGCGCGGTATTGGCAAGGATCACAAGCCCCAGCACCAGCGCCACGCCCGTGGCCGAAGATCCTGGCGCCGCGAAATAAAGCAACGCCGTAGCTATAATGCACAGGATCGAGAACAGGAGCAGACCCGGCTTGCGCGCGCCATAATGGTCGGTGACCGCGCCTACAAGCGGGCTGGCCAGGGCGACGATAAGTCCGGAGACACCCATCGCATAGGCCCACAGTGCGCTGCCCTGCGTTTCATCGCCTATCAGGCCGCGGGCAAAATAAACGCTGAAGACAAAGGTAACGATGACTGTGCTGAATGCAGAGTTGCCCGCATCATACAGACACCAGGCCCATATCGACAACTTCCGGCCTTTTTTATCATCCCCGCGCATCAGATTTCACGCCATCCGTCGTTTGCATTCCTGATATCTGACTTTCTACTTACAGCGCCCGCTCTTTGATGGCAATATCGGACCATGCAGAAAGGGAAAACAAGACCGATCGAGATAAAAGTGCGCCTGACGCCTAAGGCTTCCCGAACGGCGCTGGGCGAATGGACGGCCGATGCAACGGGAAAGCCTTATCTAAAGGCTTACGTCACGGCAGCGCCGGACAAAGGCAAAGCCAACGCCGCGCTTATTGAGCTGCTGAACCGGGAATGGGGCATCGCCCGGAGCCGTATCGCGCTGATACGGGGCGAAACAGACCGGAATAAGCTCCTGCGCGTGGAAGACGCAACTGAAGACGAGATAAAAAGAATCGGAGTATGACGACAGGCGGCCCCGGGGCCGCCTGTCACAGAAAACGGCTCTGCCTTAATCAGGCAAAGAGACGAAAAACAAATGCGAAGATGATATAGCCGGCCAAATGATAGCCGCCGTCGATCCAGAGAAGCTTGGTGTTAAAATTGCCCCACAGGATGGCCATGGCTTTGGGCGGCATCATGAACGCGCCCCACAAAGCCACGGACAGGAAAATATAATCCCGGATGCCCTCAATGTATTGATGGCTGACACCGATCAGAAACGCGTAAACGAACGCCGCTACCGTCCAGCCAATAAAACCGACCAGCATTTTCGCCATGGATTCCTTGAGATCGCCTTCTTTCTTGCCGATCGAATCCCGCCAGACTCCGCCGAACATTTTGGGCGAATACCATACAATGCCCAAGCCAAACGCCAGCGCCGCTGACAGTAAAATTGCCAAAGTCATAACCAGAACCTCCCTTGATTTTTCAGGTGAAAAAACGACAAGTCATTATCCGCCCATCAAAAACGCAAAGAAAGGGGCCTTCCACGCTGCAAAGCAGCAACCTGTGGAAAGTCCCGGCGAAAAGACAAAACAGGCGATACGAAAAACGATCCGGACTTAAACATAATTGTAATTCATCGCCACCTGAACTATCGCGAACACATAATAGCCCGCGAGCTGATAGGCCGAATCAACGGCAACAGCCTGGAACGGATAGCCGGTATACAGAGCACCCATAACCGTCGGCGGCATGGCGAACGCGACCCAAAGCAGGCTTGAAAGGCAGAAAAGCCCCGGCGGCGTGTTGATGCTGTGAAACTGAACCATGAAAGAATAGAACACGGCCGCCAGCATCCAGAGAAGGAATGTCAGCACGAAGGGGAACGACGTCGTTTTCATGTCGCTCATGTTTTTGCCGCGCGCCTCCATCCATGTCTTGCCCATGACTTTGGGGTGATACCAGATCATCCCCAGCGCAAAGGCCAGAAGCGCAGAAATAAATGTGGTCACATAAGGAAAATCTATATTCAGAGCGGCAAGCATAGCGCATTCCCTTCTTTGTTTTTTAAGTGGCTGTCTTTCGTGAAATCATTCTCTTTTTAATCTCGGCAATCGCCTTCGCAGGATTGAGGCCCTTGGGGCAAGTTTTCGTACAATTCATGATCGTGTGGCAGCGGTAAAGCGCAAAAGGACCCTCAAGTTTGTCGAGCCTCTTCTTCTGCGCCCTGTCGCGCGAATCCGCTATCCAGCGCCAGGCCTGCAGCAGAACGGCCGGACCCAGGAATTTATCTGAATTCCACCAGTAGCTGGGGCACGAGGTCGAGCAGCAAAAACACAGGATGCAGGCCGCGGGACCGTGACCGTCATGTCCATTCAGGGTATCTGATTCCTCTGCGCTCTGCAGGCGCTCCCGGTCAGTGCCGGGATCATCGGTCTGCAGCCAGGGCTCGATTTCTTCGTATTGTTTGTAAACATGATTGAGATCAGGCACGAGATCCTTGACCACCGGCATATGCGGCAGGGGCGTAACCTTGACATCGCCGCCCACGTCCGCAATTGCCTTGGTGCAGGCCAGTGTATTGGTGCCGTCAATATTCATGGCGCAGGAGCCGCAAATTCCCTCGCGGCAGGAGCGGCGGAAGGTAAGTGTGGGATCGATATCGTTCTTGATGTGAATCAACGCATCCAGCACCATCGGCCCGCATTTGCTCAAGTCGATTCTGTATTCATCCATCCGCGGATTGCCGCCATTGTCCGGGTTCCAGCGGTATATTTTAAAATTCTTCGCCTTCGCTGCCTGTGCACCGGCGGCATCGTGGGATTTGCCCTGCTGAACGCGGGAAGCGGGAGGAAGTCTGAATTCGGCCATGGACTGCATCCGGTGAGGTTGACCAGTATATAAAAATACCGTCTTTGCGGCCCCAAGTGAAGCTTTTATATATTTTTAGGAAAATCGAGACGCGGCGCTTTGCCCGGCCTGCCGGGTGTGGCACAAAGAAAGAGTGTAAACCGCAAAGAAAAGGATTCGCGCCCATGCCTATAGTCCACATTCATCTGCTTGAAGGCCGCACACTGGAGCAAAAACGGGCTCTGTCGAAAAAAGTGACGCAGGCCATCTGTGAGGCCGTCAGCGTACCGCCGGATGCCGTCAAGATTGTATTGTCGGACATGGCGCGGCATGATTACGCGGTTGCCGGCGTTTTGCACTGCGACCAGACCAAATAGACCGCCCGGCCAATATCTTTATGGCTATTCGACGACCAGACTTTCATCGGGATCGATCGTCACCAGCGGTTCGTTCGACCCCCCTTCCGTGTCAGTCAGGGATTCACTGACGGCTTCCTGCCATTTCTTTTCCAGCGACAAAAGTTGCTTTTTAATCTCTTCGCTGTTGTCGGCATACATGCGCTCGCGATCTTCGTCACCCGCGAACATCGGACACGGGAAAGCCTGTTCATAAAGGTCCATAAACGCGGTGCGATCCTTATTGTAATCATCGAGCAGCGCCATTTCCTCATCCGTCAGCTTACCATGGCGCGCCTGTATGAGCTGTATATCCCCGATTTTGGCCGGCGTAGGAAAAGAAGGCGGCTCGCATGCGCGGGACGGTCCCGCACCCAGAAATGCGCCCAGAACCAGCGCCGCGCATACGGTCAGAACAAGACGAACACAGCTTCCGCGCATTTTAAAATCTCCTCAAGCTTAATAGACCCGCGCCTTTGGCGGCACAGCCTCGACATCTTTTGTCAGTGTCGTCAGCGTTACCGGTCGGTATCCGATTTTGGCGCTGCCCTTATTATCGATAGTGATTGTGGTATGCTTCAACCAGTTTTTATCGTCACGCTCTGCGTAATCTTCACGGGCGTGAGCGCCCCGGCTTTCGGTACGGTTGCGCGCGGATTCGATCGTGGCCACGGCCTGGTACAAAAGATTGTCGAGCTCGAGCGTCTCCATGAGGTCTGTATTGAAAATCATCGATCGATCGGCCAGGCCGATATCCTTTAACTCCGCAAAACAAGCGGTAATCTGTGCGCTGCCTTCGACCAGCGTATCGTCAGTGCGAAATACAGATGCATGCGCCTGCATGGATTTCTGCATTTTCAGGCGCAGGCGGGCGGGCGATGTTCCGCCTTTGGCTTGGCGGTAACGGTCGAGGCGCTCCAGCCCTGCATCCTTACCCTCTGTAAGCCGCTTGTGTTTTGCGCCCGGCTTCACAGTTTCGGCGCAACGGTTTGCCGCCGCGCGGCCGAACACAACCAGGTCGAGAAGCGAGTTGGAACCGAGCCGGTTCGCGCCGTGGACGGACACGCAGGCGGCCTCGCCCACCGCCATCAGACCGGGAACCACACGGTGCGGGTCGCTTGCCGACGGATTGACTACTTCGGTTTTCACGTTGGTGGGAATGCCGCCCATGTTGTAATGCACGGTCGGCAGGACAGGGATCGGCTCCCGGGTCACATCGACGCCGGCAAAAATTCGCGCAGTTTCCGCTATGCCCGGCAGGCGGGAGTGGATGATATCGGGGGTCAGGTGTTCCAGATGCAGATGTATATGGTCTTTTTCCGCGCCCACGCCGCGGCCTTCCCGAATTTCGATCGTCATGGAGCGCGAAACAACGTCCCGGCTGGCCAGATCCTTGGCCGAGGGCGCATAACGCTCCATGAAGCGTTCGCCTTCGGAATTCGTCAGATAGCCGCCTTCGCCGCGCACCCCTTCGGTGATCAGACAGCCCGCGCCGTAGATGCCGGTCGGGTGAAACTGCACAAACTCCATATCCTGCAGCGGCAGTCCGGCGCGCAGCACCATCGCATTGCCATCACCCGTGCAGGTATGTGCCGAGGTGCAGGAGAAATAGGTGCGGCCGTAGCCGCCGGTAGCGAGAATGGTCTGTTGCGCCCGGAAGCGGTGGATTGTGCCGTCATCCAGATTCCAGGCCAGAACGCCCCGGCATTCACCGTCTTCCATGATCAGGTCGAGCACGAAATACTCGATAAAGAAAGCGGCTTTGTGCTTGAGCGCCTGTGTATAAAGCGTGTGAAGGATAGCATGGCCGGTGCGGTCAGCGGCGGCACAGGTGCGCTGGGCCGTGCCCTTGCCGTAATGCGTGGTCATGCCTCCGAAAGCGCGCTGATAAATCTTGCCCTCCGCCGTGCGTGAAAAGGGCACGCCGTAATGCTCAAGCTCAATCACCGCCGGAATGGCTTCCTTGCACATATATTCGATGGCGTCCTGATCGCCCAGCCAGTCCGAGCCCTTGATCGTATCGTAGAAATGAAAGCGCCAGTCATCCTCGCCCATATTGCCCAGCGCCGCCGAAATGCCGCCCTGCGCCGCGACGGTATGAGAGCGCGTCGGAAACACCTTGGAAATCAGCCCCGTTTTCAGGCCCTTTTCCGCGCAGCCAAAGCCCGCACGCAAACCGGCGCCGCCAGCGCCGACAACGATGACGTCGAATTCATGCTCGGTGACGGGATAGGCGGTCATGACACTGATCCTGCAAAGGCCACTTTCAAAACGCAAAGAACACAGACCGCCGCCGCGCCGATAAAAAACACCTTCAGCGCCGTCAGGGATTTCTTCTGCAACGCCTGATCGTGCACATAGTCCTCGACAATCACCTGTGTCCCCAGCTTGGCATGATAAAAGGCTGAAAACAGCGCCAGAACCATCAGAAACGCGTTTAACGGTGCGCTCAGCCAGGCGGCAAACGCCTCATACGACGCAGCCCGCTGGCCGATCACAGCCATGACCAGCCACAACATCAGTGGAATATTCGCAAGCGCGGTAAGGCGCTGATGTTTCCAGTGCGCAACGGCGCTATGTTTACCGTCAGCGCTCATGGTCCGTTAATGACTCCCGAATAAAACGTCACGAGCTGAAACATGTAGGCGCCGCCCCATGCCAGCCAGGTTAGCAATACGGTCGCCGCCATCACGATATAGCCCGCGCGGTAGGCACCCTTGATGCTCAGAAACCGGCCTGTGTCCCACAACAAATGACGCACCCCGTTGCACATGTGGTAAAAAAGAGCCACCGACCAGCCGAGCAGCATCAGCGCGCCCAGCCATGTGCCACAGAACCAGATAAAGACATTATAAGCGCCCTCTCCCAAAGCCGCAGCCACCAGCATCCACATCACCATAAGCGTGCCGATGGCCAGCGCCGCGCCGCAGAAACGGTGCAGAATCGACATGACGGTGGTCAGCTGAGGGCGATAAACCTGCAGGTGCGGGGACAGAGGACGTTGAGTGTTCTGAGCCATTTTTAAAACCTGTCACAACAAACAGGCCTTATCATAAAGGCTTCATGCCTGATTTAAAACCCCCAATACGGGTTTATTAACCGCCGGAATCGGGCTTGAAGGTCAGCGCCACGCCATTCATGCAATAGCGCAGGCCGGTCGGCGCCGGGCCGTCGTTAAAAACGTGACCCAGATGGCCGCCGCAATGGGCGCAGTGCACTTCCGTGCGCGCCATAAACAGGCTTTTGTCAGTCGAGGTTTCCACCGAATCCTCGTTCGCCGGCTTCCAGAAAGAAGGCCAGCCCGTTCCCGAATCGAACTTTGTGTCGCTAGTGTACAAAAGCCAGCCGCAGCCGGCACACAGAAATTTTCCCTTGTGCTTTTCCTTGTTCAGCGGCGAGGTAAAAGCGCGCTCGGTACCATGTTTGCGCAGAACATCATACTGCTCAGAGGTTAGCTTCTTTTTCCATTCGGCATCGCTCATGCTCACGGCGAAATGCTCGCCTTCCTGCGTCTTGCTGCCTTGATCAGATGCCATGATTTTTCCTCCTGTCAGAAACGCAAAAACTCCGGCAACCGCCGCGCCTGATAAAAACCCGAGAAAACGCCGCCTGTTCATTTGCTTCCTGCTTATGCCGCCGCCTTCATATATTGAGCGGCCAGAACTTCCGCAATCTGCACGGCGTTCAGAGCCGCGCCCTTGCGCAGGTTATCGGACACGCACCAGAAATTCAGGCCGTTTTCTATGGTTGAATCCTCGCGCACGCGTGAGACAAACACCGCGTCCTCGCCCTGTATCTCCGCCGGCGTTACATAGCCAAGGTCGCTTTCGAGGTCGATCAGTGTCACGCCCGGGGCGGATTTCAGCGCCTTTTTAGCCTCCTGCGCGGAGATTTCCCTCTCGAACTCGACATTCACGAACTCGCTGTGGCCGATAAATACCGGCACACGGCAGCATGAGGCGCAGACTTTGATCGAGGGCCCCATGATCTTTTTTGTTTCCGCCGCCATTTTCCATTCTTCCTTGGTCGCACCGTCTTCCATGAAGGAGTCAATCTGCGGAATCGCGTTAAAGGCGATTTTCTTGGGCAGCTCCTGCGCTTCGATATCAGCATTCATGAATACATTCCGCGTCTGATTGAACAGCTCATCCATCGCCGCCTTGCCGGCGCCGGAGACCGACTGGTACGTGCACACCACAACCCTTTTGATGCCCGCCAGGTCATGCAGCGGCTTTAAGGCCACCACCATCTGAATGGTCGAGCAGTTGGGGGTGGAGATAATGTTCTTTTTCTTGTAGCCGGCCAACGCACCGGGATTCACTTCCGGCACCACAAGCGGCACGTCGGGGTCCATACGGAAATGGCTCGTCTTGTCAATAACCACCGCGCCCGCCTTGGCCGCGCGCGGCGCGTGCTCGGCTGATATCTTGCCCCCGGCTGCAAAAAAAGCGATATCCGT
>JANWLB010000050.1 GCA_025451095.1 Alphaproteobacteria bacterium | reverse complement strand
GCGTCCAGTCCCGCTTCTTCTTCCTCGTGGCTGACGCGCACGGGCATGAAGAAAGACACGGTCTTCAGGACGATGAAGGTCATGACGCAGGTATAGATAATGACGGCCAGAGCGCCGACCGCGTTGGCCACCAGCAGGGATACGCCGCCATAAAACAAACCATCCGCGCCCGCCGGATTTATGCTTGTCGTCGCGAAGAACGCGGTCAGGATTGTTCCGATCGTGCCGCCCACGCCGTGGCAGGCGAACACATCTACCGTGTCGTCGGTTTTCAGGCGGTGCTTGACCAGGCGCGCGGCGAAATTACAGACGATCGCGGTGATCGCGCCGATCAGCAGCGCGGCCTGCAGGCTGACGAAGCCGGCGGCCGGTGTGATTGCCACAAGACCGGCGACCGCGCCCACAGCCGCCCCAACGGCTGTGGGGCGTCCTACCACATACCAGTCGCAAAGCATCCAGACGGTCATCGCGGCGCAGGCGGCAAACATGGAGGTTGCCGCCGCTTGCGCGGCGATGGCGTTGGCACTCAAGGCTGATCCGGCGTTAAACCCGAACCAGCCGAACCACAAAAGCGTCGCGCCGAGAAGCACCATCGGCACGCTGAAACTATTGCTGGAAGATTCGGGGCTGAAGCCTGTGCGGTTACCCAGCATCAGCGCCGCGATCAGCGCGGCGTAACCTGAAGTCATGTGCACGACGAGGCCGCCCGCGAAATCGAGGCCGCCCATCTTGAGAATCCATCCGCCCGGACCCCAGACCCAGTGTGCCACCGGCACGTAAACCAGCAGGGACCAGAGCGCCATGATCGCCAGCCACGCGCTGAACCGGATGCGCTCCGCCACCGCGCCGGTGATCAGCGCCGGCGTGATCATGGCAAAAGTGGCCTGGAACATCATGAACAGGACATGCGGAACAGTCTTGCCGTAGTCAGGGTTCGGTTCCATCCCGACGCCGCTGAGCATGAAGTGCCGGAAATCGCCGATCAGACCGGCATGATCGCCGGAGAAGACCAGGCTGTAGCCGCAGACGGCCCAGATCAGGCCGACGACGCCCAGACAGGCGAAGCTCTGCAGCTTGGTGGAGACGGCGCTGCGGGCGGGGACCATGCCGCCGTAAAAGAAGGCGACTCCAGGCGTCATCAGCAGCACAAGTGCCGTTGCCATAATCATCCACGCTATATCTGCTGCTTCCATCTTTGGGTCCGCCCTCTATATATTAATCAAAACAAGGAGTTATGCGCGCCAAGCCATGCGATTTATGCACGCCTAACATCCAATTAACGAATACCTTAGCCAGAAATTTATTGCAGCGCAAGAAAAAACAGCTGCCTTTCGACTATTTTTTGGGGAGGAACGTCAGGATATAGGCGTTGCCGGAAAAGGAGCCTGGCCGCCCGCAAGATCGGTTTTTGAAGATCGGTTTTTGAAGCTCAGTTTTTAAAAAACAGCCAGGGCGTAGGCGTTTCCCGCCATTCCCATGTGCACAGGAGCAGGTCGAGCTCATCCGGGAAATGGCGTTGGGCAAAATCGGGGCTGCGCAGATTAGCCGGCGTTACGGGGACGGGGTTGAAGGCGGCCAGTCTCGCCAGACAGGCGGGCAGGGTGGCGCTGCCGCCGTTCGGCGTATGGGTTTCAACGATGCCGCAGACCCCGGCAAAACTATCCAGCGGAATCAGTCCGAGCAGTTCGGTTTCCGCGCCCTCGACATCGATAAACAGGCCGATCCTTTTTCCGGCCAGGGCGGGCCATTCGATTTTTGCCGCGTCGTTCAGAAATGACACGCGGCCCGCTGCGTCATTGGCCTTTGCCAGCTGTTCGACCACGGTGTGGCAGGCTTCGTTTTTATCGACAGCTATCACCTGCGCGTCAGGCAGGCGGCGGGCCAGGCCGACGGCGTAATAGCCCTCCGCGCAGCCGAGATTCACCACGACATCCGGTGCAAAAGCGCACAATTCCTCGATAAAAGGATGAAGCGCGGATTCATAGACGCCCAGAAGTTTGGGTGTGAAACAGCCCTCGGCTGAAAGTCCCTGAAGGTCCAGCCCTGCGAAAGGACCCGCCATGACTTTCGTGTGATTCTGCGCGGTCAGTGCCTGTGCAATCAGCGTGCTGCGCCATTTGGCCAGCAGACGAAAGATGGAGAAAAGGCCCTGAGCCGACATCTTTTCGTTTTTCAGGCAATAGTCGCGCAGCGTCTTGTAAATCGATTCTGTCAGGGTCACGCACGTTGTCCGTTTTGATGTATGATTTTCACGGCGTCTGTTCCCGCGCATGATATCGCGTCAGCGCTTGTAGAAAAAGCCCGCTCTTTGAGGAGCGGGCTTTGTTCCGGTCAGAAGACCAAAGGCAAATTACTTGCCAACGGCTTCTTTGAGTTCTTTCGCTGCGCGGAAGGCAATTTTCTTCTTCGCAGGGATTTTGATGGTTTCGCCGGTTGCCGGGTTGCGGCCCATGCGGGCGGCGCGGTTGCGGACCTGCAGGATGCCCAGACCAGCGATACGGATCCGGTTGCCTTTTTTCAGGTTCTTTACGAACTGGGTGACCATGTCGTCCATCAGTTCGTTAGTGGCCTTTTTCGACATGCTGTGTTTGTCAGCCAGGTCGGCGGCGATTTGCTTGAGAGTAACAGTCGGTTGAGTTGTCTTAGCCATAATTTTCCAAACCTTGTTTTGTTTGTTAAGAGACAAGAGTACAAATTAAACGCCCCGGTCGTATACCGTAAGACTTCAGCCTGCAGAATCGTACCGGTTGTGTATTAATGATAGAGGCTAGAACGGGGCTTTTGTCGATATCAAAATTTGCATTTTGGGCTAAAAACCCACGTTTTCTGGGGAAAAACGCTGTTTTTTCCCGAATAAGCTAAGAAAATGGCCTTTTTCAGCCCTTTTGCTCAGGCTCCAGCCGGCCATCCACCAGCCGGACAACGCGGTCGGCGGCTTTCGCGAATCCCAAATCATGGGTTACGGCGATGACTGTTTTGCCGGTATTCCGGGTGAGATCCTTGAGCAGCTGGCGCACATTGGCGCTGGACGCGGTGTCCAGATTTCCGGTCGGTTCGTCTGCCAGAATAACCAGCGGTTCGTTCGCCAGCGCGCGGCCGATTGATACGCGCTGTTGCTGGCCGCCCGACATTTGGGAGGGAAGTTTATGCGTCTGGTCGCCGAGCCCCAGATCTTCCAGGATTTTGCGCGCGCGCGCCTCGATCTCGGCCGCGCTCAGCCTGCCCAGGCGGCGCATCGGCATCATGACGTTTTCGAGTGCCGTGAACTCCGCCAGCAAAAAGTGAAACTGGAATACAAAGCCCAGCTTTGAAAGACGCGCATGCGCCAGCGCCTCTTCGCTGAGCGAGGATGTATCCTGCCCGTCCAGAAAAATCTGTCCCTCTGTCGGGCGGTCGAGCAAACCAAGAAGATAAAGCAGAGACGATTTGCCCGAACCCGAAGGGCCGGTGATCGCGATGAACTCTCCGCCCGTAACTTCGAGGCTGATGTCGCTTACCAGCGTCACGGGAACTTCGCCCTCCAGTCGGCGCGTGACGTTCCGGGCGCTTAAGACGCCGCCGCTCATACACTGCCCCGGAGGATGTCGACAGGCTGAACGGCGGAAGCCTTGCGCGCAGGCAGCAGCGCCGCCATGACGGAGGAAAACATGGCAAAAACGGCGGCCAGCGCGAATTGCGGCCAGCCCCAGAACAGGGGCATCTGTATCGCCTCGGTGCTGCCCGGTGGCTTTATATGAATCTGCATCAGGAAAAGCATGATGCCGCAACCCAGCATAAGTCCCAGAAGGCTGCCGAAAATGCCCAGCAATATGCCCTGAATAACAAAGATCCACTGCACGTCGGAACCGTGGAAGCCCATGGACTTCAGAATGGCGATATCCCGGTGCTTTTCCATGACGACGGTGGAGATGACGTTATATATGCCGAACGAAGCCACGATCATGATGGCGCTGACAACGCTGTACATGATGGTGTTGCGGATTTTCAGGGTGTTCATGATGTCTTCGGAAGCCTCCTGCCAGGAGACGGATTTATAACCGATGCGCGATTCTATATCCGTGGCAAGGTCGTGCGCTTTCCAGGCATCGCGCATGCGGATGATAATCGTATTGATCCTGTTGGCGCGGTCTGTCAGGGCCTGCATCCGCTTGAGCTGGACATAGGCCTGCCGTTCGTCGTAGCTGGAGCGGCCGGTGCGGAAAATGCCGATGACTTTAAGGGTTTTGAGGCTGCCGCTGGCGGAAGCCACGGTCAGATTGTCACCCATCCCCAGCATCATGTTCCGGGCCAGCTGCTGACCGATGATAATGCCGTCCGGGTTGATCTCAAGGTCGTTCAGGGTGCCGGATTTCATATAGTCAGGGATGGTTGATACTTTTACCATCTCGGCCGGAATAATGCCGTTCAGAGTGATGTTTTTGTTCTGCCCCGCATAGCGCACAATCACCTGATCTGTCAGGGCGGCGGCGGCTTCAACGCCCGGCTCCCGCTTGAGGGAGGAAAGAATTCGTTCATAGCCGCGAATGCCCCGGTTTTCCTCCTGCGGCTTAAGGCTGCGCAGCTCGACCAGGGCGTCGGGATATTTTTCCTGTGCCGGTTGGCGGCGCGGATTACGAAATTCATCGGAAATGGTGATGTGCGGCGAATTATCGACCAGCCGTTTGATAAAATCTTTCTCCGACCCCTGCATCAGCGAAGCCACGGCCAGAAAGAAGGCTACACCCAGTATAATGCCCATGAGCGAAACAAGGCTCTGGCGCTTGCGGAACAGAAGATGGCGCAGGGCGATGCTGACCAGAAGGCGCATTATTTTCCGGTCCTGCGCGGAGCGGCGGCCGGGAACTTCTTCGCCACAGCACGGACCATCTGCCCTTCCTGCGCGTCTTGCGGGGCATTGATGACGATCTTATCCTCTGCGGTCAGGCCGCTTAAGACAGCAATCTGTTCATCTCCCCGGGCGCCGGTTTCGATTTTGCGGCGCGTCAGGCGCCCGTCCAGCAGCACCCAGACCTGGCCGTTCCTCACAGCTTCGGAAGGTATAAGCAGAGCATCCTGTGTTTCGCTTATAATAATATTGGATTCAATCGTCATGCCGATCATGAGCGGCGATTTCTGCGCATTGGTACCATCATCGTCCAGCCTGATGCGTACGCGGTAACTGCGCGCTACAGGATCGCCCTTGGGCGTGATGCTTTGAACATGGCCTTCCAGCGTCTGGTCGGGATAGGAGTTGGCGCGCAAAAGGACTTTCTGTCCGGGCCTGACCAGCGGTATGTCTTCCTCGTCCACTTCGGCGGTGACGCGTAAAGGCGCGCAACAGGCCATCCAGAAGACAGGCTGATTTGCGTTGATCATCTCGCCGATCTCGCCATCGCGCCGGATAACGGTGCCGTTCTCCGGTGCGCGCAGCTCCATCAGTGCCGCCTCGGCGGCGGCGCTGGCCACGGCGGCGGCGGCGGCGTCCTCATCGGCACGGGCGCGATCGACAGCCTGTTTGGTGCCGAAGCCGCGATCGAAAATTTCCTTCTGGCGCGCATATTCCTTCTTGGAAAACTCCGCCCGGGCCTTGAGCTCCGTCAGGCGGGCCTGTAGCGGATCGTCTTCCAGACGGGCGAGGACCTGGCCCTTGGTCACAGCATGCCCTTCATCGACATTCAAAACCATAAGCCGCCCCGGCGTATGAGCGGAGATAGGGAGCATGACGCCCGGCTCCGTTGTCCCGGTGGCGTAGACAGCCTGTACCACGGGACCGCGCACCGGAAGGACATAGCTTATAGTGATTTCCTGCGCCGTATTGTAATAGTAAGCGGCTGCGCCGCCTGCAGCGGCCAGAACCAAGAAAAGAAATACGAGAAGCCGTTTCATGGTAGTTTTATCTCATTCTATTGCCTCGCCTGACAAGTCCTGTAGCGCAAAGAATAATATTATGATAAAGCTGGAGCCATGAGGACAAAAAGCAACCCTGCCGCAAAACGTCTCTGGTTCAAAGATTGCAGGCTTGACGACATAGCCGGCCTGGCAGAGCAGGAAAACATTCTTAACCGGCTGGGATTGCGCTTCACGGAACTGGGCCCCGATTACATCAAGGCTTCTCTGCCCGTTGATGGCCGCACACACCAGCCCTATGGCATTCTTCATGGCGGTGCCACTTGTGTCCTGGCGGAAACGCTGGGCAGTGTTGCGTCGCTGCTTGTCGTCGACATGGATAAGAATTTTGCGGTTGGATCGGTTATCACGACCAATCATCTGCGCCCGGTCGAAGGCGGCGTGATTGAGGGCGTCTGCCGCCCCGTTCATATCGGCCGTACCAAGCATGTCTGGCAGATCGAGATTTTCAATGAAGCCGGAAAGATGGTCGCCAAGAGCGAGCTGACCTGCGCTGTTACCGATAAGCGCGGCTAGGCGCCCTCAGGCTCAGGCTGCGCGACTGGATATTTTCGCGCCGCCCGCCAGACGCGCCAAAAGGATTTTTTCCTGCAGCTTCGCTTTCTTGATGCCGCCGGCCTTGACAGGGCCATAGCCGCGGATCATATCGGGCAGGGATAGTATTTCAACGCAGAGATCGAAATTCGGCGCGCTCAGGGCAGAGAGCGCCGTTTCGACGAGCGCCTCATATTCCCCGATCAGGGCGCGCTCCTCCTTCCGGTCCGCCAGGTGGCCGAAGGGGTCCAGAGGCGCGCCGCGCAGGACTTTAAATTTGGCCAGAACTGCCAGCGCCGTCATCATCCACGGCCCGAAAGCACGTTTTTTCGGCCGGCCGGTGGCGGGATCTTCTTTTTCAAAGATCGGCGGCGCCATGTGGAAGGTGAGTTTGTAGGACCCCGAGAATTGCGCCTTCAGCGCCTTCATAAAGGCGCCATCCGTGTAAAGGCGGGCGACCTCGTACTCATCTTTGTAGGCCAGAAGTTTGTGGTAATAGCGCGCGGCTGCTTCAGTCAGAGCTGTGCTTCCGGGCCTGAGCCGCGCTTCAGCGGCGGCCACGCGATCAACCAGGGCCTTGTAGCGGCGCGCATAGGCCGCATTCTGATAGGATTTCAGATAATCCATCCGCCGCGAAATGAGGTCTGCCAGCGACTGCGACGGTTTTTCCGCTCCCGGCACTTCGTGGGCCGCCGCGATCAGAGATTCAATGCGCGCCGGATCATGAGCGGCGAGACGGCCGTAATTGAAAGACTTTTTGTTGGAATCGATTTCAACGCCGTTGAGCTCAATCGCGCGCTCGATCGATGTGCGGGATAGGGGGATAAGACCTTTCTGCCAGGCATAGCCAAGCATGAATATGTTCGTGGCGATTTCATCCCCCATCAGGGCCGTCGCATATTCCGTGGCCGGAATGAAATGCTGATGCGCAGGATTGGTGTATTCCATCAGGTTCTTTTTCAAATTATCCTGATGAAAATCCATGTCGTTGCGAGTGACAAATTCCGCCACCGGCGCATTGTCGGTGTTGATCACGGCGCGCGTGCGTTCGCGATTGAGGGTTTCGTGCGAGGCCTTACCCGCCGCCGATACAATGTCGCAGGCCAGCAGCAGATCCGCGCCGCCAGTTATGATGTGGCCGGTGCGCAACTCAGCCAGCGTCGGGCTCAGGCGCACGTGGCTCAAGACCTCGCCGCCTTTTTGGGCCAGTCCTGTTGAATCAAGGATGGCTGCGTGCTTTCCTTCCAGGTGC
>JANWLB010000049.1 GCA_025451095.1 Alphaproteobacteria bacterium | reverse complement strand
CCAGATCGCCGACAACACCACCGCCAACTGCAAACAGCACCGATTTCCGATCAACGCCTTCTTCCAGAAGCCACTTCAGAATGCCCTCCAGGACCGCCAGCGCCTTGCTGCCCTCGCCCGCCGGCACCGCCAGCATGCTGACTTTGCGCGGGCCCAGGGATTTAAGGCCTTCACATACAGATCGAGCGTGCTGCTTTTCTACGTTCGTGTCGGTCAGCACATATATGTTGCGTTCGGCCATGTCGAACGGCATCAGAGCGCCCAGCGCCTCAATCAGCCCCTCGCCGATATGGATCGGGTAGGAGCGCGCACCCAGGTCAACATCCACCGTATGATATACCGTCATAGTCTCCTTCTGCTTCAGGCCGCCCTTTTTCATGGCGCCGCCTCTTTATACAAAAAGCCATGTAACCCGCGCAGCGCCTTGTTCAGCATGACTTCCACGGGTCCGCCATGACTTTCAATCATGATATCGGCCTTTGAATATACAGGATAACGCTTCTCCATCAGAGTCCTCAGTATCTCCTCGGGGTTGCCGTTTTTCAGTAGCGGGCGACGGTCGGTGCGTCCGGTGCGCTCCAGCATGACGGGCAGATCCGCTTTTATCCACAGCGATATTGTTTTTTTCCAGACCGCTTCACCCGTCTCCGGCGTCATGACGGCTCCGCCACCCGTCGCCAACACGCACAGAGGGCCATCCAGCAAACGCCGAAGGACGCGGGTTTCCCCATCACGGAAATAAGATTCACCGAAACGTTCAAAGATTTCAGATATATCCATGCCCGCCGCTTTTTCGATCTCTTCATCCGAATCAAAGAAAGGCAGCGAAAACGCTTCAGCCAGCAGACGGCCCAAACGTGTCTTTCCTGTTCCCATAAGACCAATCAAGCAGATCGGGCGCTCCAGTCGCGCGCGGATCAGCGTGGCCAGGCTTTCATTGCTATTGTTCATATTCATCAATAATCAGCGGCAATCCTTGTCGCCTGCATACTATTCTGCCGCCGGACTTCAAAACAACAGGCATTTAGTTTCCTCATTCCACACATCACATTTCACCCATTGTATTTCGCAGAACTCTTTATTAGGTTCAGGACACTTTCCAATTGCCAGAAAGGAGCTCCGCCATGAAATTTATACATATCGCACTTGCCGTGACGGTTCTGGTGATTGCGGGCGTCTTCTCATTTCTGATTCTGGCCGACGTCCCGGTTGAACAATCCGAAATCACGAAAACTATACCCAATGACAAATTTTTTGAATCGCATTAGAGCATTTTCATTTTTCTTTCTGCTGGCATGCGCCCTTCTGGCTATGGGCGGCAGCGTCCGCGCCGAATCCGATGACGACCGCATGGCCGGCAGCCAGCCCGTGAGCAAAAATCCAGCCCCCCGGACTCCCGCCGCGTCCCAGCACGACGAAGACAGCGGCAATGCGCCGGAAAAAAAGCGCGCGCCCCGCTCTTCCGGTCTGACAACGCAAACGGAATCGATCGGCACGCTGAGCACCATCAAGGAAGGAACCTTGGGGATCGACATGTGGGACGGCAGCGAGCGCCGCTTCATCTCGTGGCTTCTGACGGAACTGCCTTCCGAATCCCGTTACGCCACGATCCAGAACCTCGTCCGCCGCGTCATGCTGACGCAGGCCGACACATCGATGCTCAAGAACGGCAACGACATACCGCCCGGAAAAGATCTTCTTACGCTGCGCATCGAGAAACTTTCGGAGCAAGGCGACTTCACCAGCGCCGTGAAGCTGTACACCGAAAATCCAGGCGAGCCCTATCATGAAAACCTGGTTCATGCCGGCATACTGGCCATGATGTATGACGGGCAGCCCTCGCTGGCCTGCCTTGAAATGAATGCGCTGAAAGGCCGTTTTAATGGCCTGCCCGCCTGGAAGAATATGGGCGCGATTTGCGCACACCTGCTTTCAAAAATGGATACGGCCGAAACCATCTCCCTGTCTTCCGGCGCCAGCGGCCCGCCCGAGAGCAAAATCATCCAGCAGGTTCTCGAGAAAGATAACTTCCGCTACACGGTAAAGTCAGCCAAGGACCTGGCGGAGCTGAGCCCGCTGGAAAAGGCCGTCCTGATGGCCGATGGCCGGATGGATTACAGCCAGATCAGAAAACTGGACATCAAGGAACTCGACCCCTTCACGACCGCCCTTCTGACCCGCGACAAGAACCTGCCGGCCGATGCCCGGCTCAAGCTCATATCCCATGCCGTAAGCCTGGGCATTCAGCAGGAAAGCGATCTTGTTAACTATTATAAAAACCAGGCCTTTGCCTTTCTCGCCACGGATAAGGACAGCCTGAACGAGTACAGAAATATTGAAGACGGCCAGCGCCTGGCTTGGCTCTACCAGTCAGCCAAAGCGTCGAAAACAGCGGTTCTTTCGGATGTGATTCTCCGCGCCCTGATCCTGTCCAAGGAGTATGGTTTAAGCGCCCTCCTTCCGTTCTCGGGCTTCCTGAAGGACACAAAACCTGCTGATTTTCCTGATGAATCAGCCAAAACAGCCATCCAGCTCTTTATCGCCTCCGGCACGGAAATGCCCGCCAGCTGGCGACAGAAATGGGCCAACTTGTCCTTCAAAGGCAACGAAGGCCTGCTCTGGCATGCGGCCTATGACGCCCGTCTTGGGTTTTCCACAAATAAATCTTCATACACTCCCGCCGCGGCCCTTGACATGAGCCAGCTGGGCAGAGACCGTGAACAGCTTATAAGGGCTATGTATGAAAAACTTGACAAAGGTGGAAAATTACATAATTATACGTGGTCAAATGCTTATGACAAAGAAATAGACTTGACATTAGGTGGCTGTTATGTAATGCCATCTAGTGGCTTAATAGATAGCCTTGAGAATGCCAGAAACGATAAGCGTCTGGGTGAGGTCATTCTTTTAAGTTCCCTCGCTCTTCGCGGAGTGCCCCCGGAGAATATGAGTGCGGGGTTGCTCCGGGAAGTGTTGAGTAGTCTTGAAGCAGTGGGGTTAACAAAAGAAGCCCGTGAACTGTCACAAGAGATAGTTATGGGTTTGAGTAAATAAACAAGGAGAAAAACTATGGCACGTCCAGGTCGTCCAGCAATGCCGAAGCCGAAGCTTCATCCTTTGGTGGATTCATTTTTAGATATGCTCACCACAGAGCGTGGTGCAGCGATGAACACGCGTCAGGCCTACTGGCGCGATTTAGCAGATTTCAGCCTTTATCTCCGCGACAAATTCAAAAAGGAAATTGTTGATGCGGGTCCGAATGAGATCAAGACCTACCTTGAAGATCTCGGGAACAAAATTCACGTAAAAGGCAAAAACAAGAACCAGATCGCCACCCGGACCGTCGCCCGCCGCCTTTCGGCCATGCGCCAGTTCTACCGCTACCTGGTTTCCGAGAACATCCGCCGCGAAGACCCGACCTCATCGATCGAGAGCCCCAAGCAGACACGCACTCTGCCCAAGACCTTGAGCGAATCGGAAGTCAGTGGCCTGATCAGAACGGCCGCACAGAGCGGCGGCGCCGACAGCATCCGCCTGGTCTGCCTGCTGGAGATGCTCTACGCCACCGGCCTGCGCGTCTCTGAACTGGTTGGTCTGCCCATGTCCGCCATCGGCGAGGACATGCAGTTCCTGATGGTTGCCGGAAAAGGCGGCCGGGAGCGCATGGTGCCCCTGTCCGAGCCGGCGCAAAAGGCCGTCAAGAATTACCTTGATGTCCGTCAGCAGTTCATCGCTTCCGATGACAAGGGAACGCAGAGCCAGTGGCTCTTCCCGTCCCGCACGTCGGAAAGCGGCCACCTGACCCGTCAGCGCTTCGCCCAGCTCCTGAAGGATCTGGCCGACTCTGCCGGTATCGAAGCCGGCCGCGTCAGCCCGCACATTCTGCGTCACGCCTTTGCCACGCATCTGCTTAGCAACGGCGCCGACCTGCGTTCGGTCCAGAAGATGCTCGGTCACGCCGACATCGCGACCACGCAGATCTACACGCACATCGTGGGCGACAAGGCGAAGAAAACGGTCGAGGACAAGCACCCGCTGTCCAAAACCGGCACGGACCGCTAGTCAGAGCCATAAGAACCATTTAAATCAGGCAGGTTTACAATTGTAGAACCTGCCTGATTTGTTATTGAACCGGCACTCAACTAAAGAGGAGAGATAAATGACTGCAGAAGCATCTCCAACTCAACCCGCAGGCGGTGAGTTAAGCGTTGAAATGGCTAAACAAGCTGTTCCTTCTGTCGCAGATATGAGCGATCTGGATTTAGCTCTTCTTACCGGATCGACGCTTGAGGATATTCAGGCAGAAAGCGCCGCTTGTGCTTATCCAAAACCTGCCCTTTCGTGACAGCAGCCAACCACGGCGTAACAAAAACCCAGAGTTTTGATTCTCTGGGTTTTTCTATAGTTGGATAGCCATCATCATGACTAAACTCGAATTTGAAAAACCGATCCTCGAGCTGGAAGCCAAGATAGCCGAACTGCGCAATGTCAGCAGCGGCGACAGTGTCAATATCGCCGAAGAAATCAACCGCATGCAGGAGAAGATCGACCGCCTGCTGCGCCACGCCTACAGCAAACTGACTGCGCAGCAGAAAGTCCAGGTCGCGCGACACCAGAACCGCCCGCATTTTCTCGATTATATCGGCGCGCTGATTGAGGACTTCACGCCGCTGGCCGGCGACCGCCGCTTCGCCGAGGATGAAGCCCTGATCGGCGGCCTCGGCCGTTTCCGCGGCATGTCCTGCGTCGTCATGGGCCATGAAAAGGGCAGCGACACAGAAAGCCGCATCCGCCACAATTTCGGCATGGCGCGCCCCGAAGGCTATCGCAAGGCCCAGCGCCTGATGGAAATGGCACAGCAGTTCAGGTTGCCCGTCATAACCCTCGTTGACACGGCGGGCGCATATCCCGGTGTGGGGGCCGAAGAGCGCGGACAGGCCGAAGCCATAGCCAAATCAATCGAAACCTGCCTGCGGATTAAAACGCCGATCGTTTCGGTAATTATTGGAGAAGGCGGTTCCGGCGGTGCCATTGCCATCGCGGCCGCCGACCGCATTTACATGCTGGAACATTCCATCTATTCGGTCATCTCTCCCGAGGGGTGCGCTTCCATACTCTGGCGCAGCGCCTCCTTCGCCAATGAAGCCGCCGCAGCCCTCAAACTGACGGCGCAGGACCTGCTGGAGCTGCGCCTGATAGACGGCATCATCGAGGAGCCTGTGGGCGGGGCACACCGCAACAAGGAAGAAACCATGTCCCGCGCGGGCGCACGGATCGAAAAGGCCCTGAAGGAACTCATCCCCTGGAACGATGACAAGCTGATTAAAAACAGGCACCAGAAATTCCTTGAAATGGGCCGCGCCGCCTGACCCCTACAAGGGATCTCTGAACCCAAAAAATAAAAAAGAGGGCCCGCAGGCCCTTGATTTTAACATACACACAAAAAACAAGATCTAGGCTACTGCAGCAGAAACCGGCAGCGCCGCAGAGGCTTCGGGCGGCGGCATCCCACGTGTGCCGCGCATCGCCATCATTTCAGGCGGAACACGCGCACGCTGAACCATACTGCTGAAATTACCGTGGCCCACTTTGCGGTGACCCTCTTCCGTTGCCGCGGCCCGGTAATACAGCATCAGGAAAACCCTGATGGCGGCGGTAAGCGATGTATTCTGGTTTTTTCTCAGCTGGATCAGGGAGCAGATATCGTGCACCCGGCATTTCTCCCGCCTCGCGATCTCCCGGAAGGCGCTCCACATTTCAGGTTCCAGTCTGACGGATGTCCTTTTGCCCAGTACAGTAACATTGCGACTGACGAGCGTACTTCGGCCGATGGATTCCGAGTCTTTAGGATCTTCGTACGTCATAACGCAACTCCCTCAAATATACCGTTGTAGTTTCATTGACCCGTCTAAATTCTTTCCACCAACGATAGAAGCGAATGACAGGTTCTCTTTTTTCTATGCCGCCATACAGGCGACACCATGAAATATAGTCTAAAGGATAGAATTTACAACTATTAGTTGTTCTAATATAAGGACCCGCTAATGTTTGATGTCTTCTTCTGGCGCTAACGCCTTGATAGATAAGGCATGCAGGCCTTCTGCCCAGACCGGGGCCAGTAGTTTGTTTATCATACGATGGCGTTCGATACGACTCAGACCTGAAAAACAGGCAGAAACAATCGTCAGGTTATAATGGCTCTCTCCACTACCATCGTCACCGGCATGGCCCTCGTGGCGATGGCTGACATTATCGATCCGGCACACAACAGGCCGGGGCCCCAGCCCCTCTTCCAGTGCCTTTTTTATTCGTTCCACCCGCGTTTTCATTGACTACCCGTCTTATGGTACAATATGACTAAAGCCTTGTTTGCCCATTCATAAAAGATCATAATATCAGAGATGCCGCGCATACATCTAAAACCACATTCCGCCGAATTTGCCGACGAAGGGGACAAGAAAAACCACGCCCGCGCGTGTGATATGCCCGGGTGTGCCGCCAGCGGCCAGCACAAGGCCCCCAAGAACCGCGCACTGAACGATCATTACCTGTTCTGTCTTGAGCATGTGCAGGAATATAACAAGGCCTGGGACTATTTCTCCGGCATGTCGCAAAAAGACATCGAGGATCATATCGTGCGCAGCGCCCTGTGGGACCGCCCCACCCGCCGCTACGATACCATGGCCCAGGCCGAGGAAGCTCTCTACCGCAAAGCCTGGCAAAGCTATAACTACACCGAAAAAGAGCCGCCCCGCGCCCAGACCCAGCAGGGACAGCGCGCGGGAATCGATCATAACTCGCCCGAATTCCAGGCGATGATCATCATGGGTCTGAGCCCCCCGCTGGATTTTCCCATGATCAAGAACCGCTATCGCGAACTGGCGAAAAAGCATCACCCGGACGTCAATCCCGGCGATCCGCAATCGGAAGATCTTCTCAAAAGCATCAACATGGCCTATACCATATTAAAGATCGCTTTCGAGAAATATGACCGTCTCGCCGATCCTGCCGCAAAAGACTAAAAACCAGAAAACAAAACAGAGAGACTAAAACTATGGCCGACAAAAAAGACAAAGAGCCGATGGCGGCATCGTTCGATATCACACAGCTGATGCCGAACCATCCCCGCTACACCACAATTCCCGATGCCCTGTTCGACGTGCGCAGCACTTTCGGGCTGGATGTTGACTGGCAGGTCCCCGGCTTCAGCGCCGAGCACCCGAACGTGCCGACGGTCGATCCCACCTACCAGTTTGACCACGACACCACTATGGCCATTCTCGCCGGGTTCGCGCATAACCGGCGCGTCATGATCCAGGGCTATCATGGCACTGGTAAATCGACCCATGTCGAACAGGTAGCCGCTCGCCTGAACTGGCCCTGCGTGCGGATCAACCTCGACAGCCATGTAAGCCGCCTCGATCTTCTGGGCAAGGATATGATCGTCCTGAAGGAAGGCAAGCAGATCACAGAATACAAGCAGGGACTTCTGCCCTGGGCGCTGCAGAACCCGGTCGCGCTTGTGTTCGACGAATACGATGCCGGCCGCCCCGATGTCATGTTCGTGATCCAGCGCGTCCTCGAGTCGGACGGACGCCTGACATTGCTGGATCAGAACATGGTCATCCGGCCGCACCCCGCCTTTCGCCTGTTTGCCACCGCCAACACGATCGGCCTGGGTGACATGACCGGCCTGTATCACGGCTCGCAGCAGCTCAATCAGGCGCAGCTCGACCGCTGGAATATCCTCGTCACGCTCAATTACCTTGAGCATGACGACGAGGTGCAGATCATGCTTGCCAAATACCCCGATATGGATACCGAAGAAGGCCGCAAGGATCTCAGCGCCATGGTGCATGTGGCCGATCTGACGCGCCAAGGCTTCATGAACGGCGATATATCGACCGTCATGTCACCCCGTACGGTCTTAAGCTGGATTGAGAACACCCGGATATTCAAGGACCGCGACATGGCCTTTGCCCTGTCTTTCCTCAACAAATGCGACGAAACGGAACGGCCCACCATCGCCGAATATTACCAGCGCTGTTTCGGAGTCGATATCGGGAATAGAGGCACGAAGGCGAACTGATCGATCCGCCCTCTCCGCCTGTCCTTCCCTTTTTTCTGAGAATACCTGACGCGATGAAAGCAAAAGACAGCAATACGCGCCTTGAGTCCTTTAAATCCGCAACGGCAGCGGCGTTGCGCGCGCTTTCGGGCAAAAAGAATCTTGATGTCGGCTTTTCCGCCAGCGAGGCCCCGGTGCAGGAGCGCCTGACCGGCCCCGCCTCCTCCCGCGTCAAGCTGCCTTTGCCCGACCGGGAGATGACTGAGGAAAGCACCGCCATGGTGCGCGGCCACGCCGATGCCCGGGCGCTGCGCCTGAAACATCATTCGCCCGGCCTGCACCGGGAAAATGCACCGATGGACCTGACCGCTCAGGCCGCTTTCGAGGCGCTGGAGCAGGCACGCTATGAATCCCTGGGCGCGGAGCATATGAAAGGCGTGGCGCAAAATCTGCATGCCGCCCTGGAGAACCGCTGCCGCCGCATGGGCTGGCATATGCTGGAGCGGCGCGAGGACAGCAGCCTGGCTGATGCCCTTTATGTCACGGCGCGCCTGGCTCTGACGGGCGAATCCACGCCGCCTGCCGCTGAAAAACTCATAGCCCTCTGGCAACCCTGGCTGGAGCAGAAACTGGGCAAGGACGGGCTGGCATCTTTACGCCCCTCTCTCCACAGCCAGAAGGACTTTGCCCGCCGTACCCGGGAAATGATTGCCCGCATGGACATGGACATCGGCGAAAATCCCGATCATGCCGAGACACCGGATGAAAACCCTGAGGAGGAAAAAAAGAAAGACAACAAGGGCCGGGAAGATGGCGAAAAAGAGGAGAGCAAGGACAGTGCGCCGCAATCTAAAGACTCGGAACAGGGCGAGGAAGAACAGGATGCCGAAGAGGAATCCCGCCAGGCCGGGGCCGAAGACGTCCAGAACGAAGGAAGAAAGGACGGCATGGATGACGACGAAGCGGCCGTGCCGAAGGTGCGCCATCCCGACCATTACATTCCGGGGCCGGATAATCGTTATACGATCTACACGACCCAGTACGATGAAACAATAAACGCCGAAGAACTGGCCGAATCCGAGGAGCTGGAGCGCCTGCGCAACCTGCTGGACCAGCAGATGGCCCACCTGCACAATCTGACCACGCGCCTTGCCAACCGCCTGCAGCGAAAATTACAGGCCCGGCAGCAGCGCAGCTGGCAGTTTGACATGGATGAAGGTTATCTGGATTCAGGCCGTCTGGCCCGAATCGTCGCCAACCCAACCATCCCGCTGGTCTACAAGCAGGAGCGCGAAACCCCGTTTCGCGACACTGTCGTCTGCCTGCTGATCGACAATTCCGGTTCCATGCGTGGACGGCCTATCGCCATCGCTGCCGCCTGCACCGATATCCTGTCGCGCACGCTGGAGCGGTGCGGCGTCAAGGTTGAGATACTGGGCTTTACCACCCGGGCCTGGAAAGGCGGCCGGGCGCGCGATTTATGGATCGAGAATAGCCGCCCGCCGCACCCGGGCCGCCTGAATGATCTGCGTCATATCATCTATAAGGCTGCCGATACGCCCTGGCGCCGGGTGCGTAAAAATCTGGGCCTGATGCTCAAGGAAGGAGTCCTGAAAGAAAACATCGATGGCGAGGCATTGGCCTGGGCCTATAATCGCCTGGCCGCACGGCCGGAACAGCGCAAAATCCTTATGGTCATATCAGATGGAGCGCCCGTCGACGATTCAACGCTTTCAGTCAATCCTTCCAACATTTTGGAGCTGGACCTGCGCAATGTCATTCAGTGGATTGAAAATCATTCAAGCGTCGAGCTGACCGCCATCGGCATCGGCCATGATGTCACGCGTTATTACCGCCGCGCCCTGACCATCGCCGACGCGGGGGAACTGGCCCCGGCCCTGATCGGAAAACTGGACGAATTGTTTGATGAAAAGTCGGCCGCCGCCTGAATTATTTCAAATTTTCCAGGAACGTCAGAATACGCGTGGCAACGCCATACCTGTACAGATCGTTATGCCCGCCCGCCGCGTAAGTTTCCATCTGCTTGGGCTCGGACGCATGGTCGAACAGGGCCTTTCCCAGGGCATAGGGCACGATTGAATCCGCCGTGCCGTGAACTATAAGAAGTGGCGTTTTTACGTCACCAATGCGGGACAGGCTGTCGAACCTGTCCTTCAGAAGAAGCGATACCGGCATGTAGGGCACGTGCTTTCTGACGACGTCCGTCATGCTGGTAAACGGAGCCTCCAGCACCAGACCCCTGATCCCCGGAAATTCCGCCGCCATTTTCACCGACACGCCCGTGCCCAGCGATTCGCCATACAAAACAACCTTCTCAGGCGGAACGCCCTGCGCGCCGAGCCAGCTCAGATAACCGCGCGCGTCCTCGTAAAACCCCTCCTCCGACGGCTTGCCCGGATTACCGCCATAGGCGCGGTATTCAGCTAAAAGCACCCCGTAGCCCGCAGCAAGAAACGGGCGGATTTTGAAGACGCGGATACCGATATGGCCGGCATTGCCATGAAACATAAGGATGACCGGCTGCCCCGCCGCCGGCGCCTTGTACCAGCCCTGCAGCGGAAGGCCATCGGCTGTGCGCACGCTGATCACCCCCATGTCGCCTGCCCCGAAATGGGCAGGATCCGGACGTGACCGGTCAGGAATAAAAATAAAATTGCGCTGGTTGAATAAAAACATGCAGGCCGTAACTCCATATATCAGAAAAATTGTAAGGACAAACTGGATCATAGACTTTTTTTCCATCATTAAGGTGCCCGCCTTTTGCGCTATCCCGAAATTCCTGCCGCATGCATGCGGGCATAGATTCCGCTTTTGCCCATCAGCTCCTCATGACTGGCCATCTCCGCAACACGACCCCTCTCCAGAACGATAATGTGATCGGCATTCTGAACCGTGGAAAGCCTGTGAGCTATCACAAGCGTCGTCCGCCCCTTTTGCAGCTTTTCCAGAGAGGCCTGGATAGCGCGCTCGGATTCATTGTCAAGCGCCGACGTAGCTTCATCCAGAAGCAGGATCGGCGCATCGCGCAAAATGGCACGGGCAATGGCGATGCGCTGGCGCTGGCCGCCGGACAGCTTGACGCCCTGCTCACCCAGCCGCGTGGCATAGGATTCGGGCAGACTGCGTATAAATTCCTCGGCTGCGGCGGCACGGGCGGCGGCTTCGACTTCGGCATCGGTGGCGTCCGGACGGCCATAGGCAATATTGGCGCGGACGCTGTCGTCAAAAATCGTGATATCCTGGGAAACAAGGGCTATCTGACCGCGCAGCGATTCAAGAGTTATGTCGCGCACATCGACGCCGCCGACCAGCACCCGGCCCGACGTCGCCTCATACAGGCGGGGGACAAGATTCATGGCTGTCGTCTTGCCGCTGCCTGAAGGGCCGACCAGCGCCGTCACCTTGCCAGCCGCCGCTGTAAAGGATACATCCCGGAGGGCGTGGCCTTCATCAAAACCATATGCAAAAGTCACATGATCAAAAACGATCTCGGGCCGCGATAGTTTCACTTCCCGCGCCCCAGGCCGGTTCACGATGGAAGCGCGCCGATCCAGCATGTCGAACACACGCTCGGCCGCGCCCAGACCTGTCTGCAGGTTGTTGTTGAGCTTGGCCAGCTTTTTGAGCGGCTCATAGGAAAGAGAAAAAGCCGCGATAAACGACATAAGCTCTCCCACCGTCAGTTCGCCCTTGATCGCCTGACGGCCGCCATAGATGATCACAACGGTCAGGGCAATGCCAATCAGGGTCTGATTAACGGGAGTGGACAAGTTTCCAATCCGATAGCTCTTGAAATACATGTTGCGGACAGATTCCACTTTGCGGGCGAACCGGTCTCGTTCAAAATTCTCGGTGCTGTAAGCCTTCACCTGCCGCATGCCCAGAAATATCTGAGAAAGGGAATCCGAAACGCCCCCGATTTCCTTCTGGATACTCTTCGATACTTTACGCAGGCGCCGCCCGAGATGGGAGACAAAAACGGCCGCCGGCGGAAAAACGCAAAAGGATATCAAAGCAAGCTTTGCATCCTGCGAAAACATCAGAATCGCCAGAAATATCAGGGTCATAAAGCTCTCACCAATGCCGGTAAGGCTTTCAGATACGGCCGTCCGCATGACCTGAACGTCACTGATCATGCGGGCAATCAGCTGGCCGCTGGGATTTTCATGAAAAAACTTCAGGTCTAAATCCATAAAGCGCGAAAACAGGTCGCGCTGGACATCCGTCACAATCGACTGGCCGATCCGGTTCATCATGACTGTATGAAGATAGGAGGAAATGCCATTAATAAAAAACACGGAGAAGACGGCAATCGCCATGGGTATGACCATGTTTTCCTTACGGCTGACGAGAACGTCGTCCAGTACCGGCTGGATCAGCTTGGCAAACGCGGCCGTCATGGCCGCGGCCAGAAACATAAAAAACAGCGCTCCCGCCAGGGTTTTAAAATAAGGACGCAGATAAGCAGCAACCAGCCGCCGGACCATTGACCAGGTGGAGGCGCCGAAGGGCCGCAGGATTTGGGGGGTGTTTTCAGTCATGGTTTCATGTTATCTTTCAATCAGGGTTACTGTAAGAGTATGAGCAAGGAAACACAAGAAAAACAAGGCGTTAAACCCGGCGATCCGATGCGCCCGGTGCAGCCCAAGCCCCAGATAGGACTGGCGCTGGGTAGCGGCATGGCGCGCGGATTTGCCCATATCGGCGCCCTGCGCGCCCTGGCGCGGCACAACATACACCCGACCATCATTGCCGGCACATCTATCGGCGCACTGGTCGGCGGATGCTACCTGGCGGGAAAGTTCAAGGAATTTGAGGACTGGGCCCAATCGCTCAACCGGCGGCGAATTTTCTCCTATCTCGATTTCCGCGTCCGCAGCGCGGGCATGATTGGCGGCGCCCGCCTGACCGACGTCCTGAAAGAGTATTTCGGCGATATGGTGATCGAAGACCTGCCCTATCCTTTCGTCGCCATCGCCGCCGATATCGTCACCGGCCATGAAGTCTGGCTACGCAAGGGAAATTTTATTGATGCCATGCGCGCTTCCTTTGCCCTGCCCGGCATTTTTCCACCGGTCGAGATCAACAACCGCCGCCTTGTCGATGGCGCGCTGGTCAATCCCGTGCCTGTTTCCCCCTGTCAGGCGCTGGGTGCGCGCGTCACGATAGCCATTGATCTGAACGCCGATATGATAGGAAAGTCGGCAAAACCCGGCCAGACCTATCAGACCATCGTCGGCTTCGATGTCTTCAACGACAAGGATGTATCACCCGAGGACCAAAAGACGTTCTTTTCAGGCACCCTGACCAAAAAAATGTTCCGCCGCGAAGCCGATAATCCCAGTTTGTTCGGTGTCATGATTTCATCCCTGAACATCATTCAGGACCGCCTGACCCGCTCGCGCCTGGCCGGCGACCCGCCTGATGTGCACATCAAGCCACGCATCGGCCATATCGGTCCGCTCGAGTTTGAACGCTCGAAAGAGATGATCGAGGAAGGTGAGGCCGCCGTCGAGCGCGCCATGCCCGAGATCCGGGCAGCCATGGAAATCCTTCTGCCGCCAGCCATGCAGCAGCAGGGCGACGACCCGGGAAGCCGGTAGCACACCAACAAGAAGAAAATTCCTAGATGAGCTTGCGCTTCTTGTGCTTGCGGTCGGGCAGCGCCTTGCCCCATTTCAGACGATCCACAAGGAAAGTCGGCCGTACGTTGTTATACTGAAGTGTCAGGATATTCAGCGCACGGTCAACATCGGCCGGCGAATGGCAATTCTTGAAGGCGCCCATATGCATGCCGTTCTTAACCATGCAGGTATCAATATTGACGGAGGCCGCCCCGATAATGTCGTGCGCCATCGTGTCGCCGACCATGACCGTCTGACCGGGATAAATTTCCTTATCCTGCAGGATCTTGATGCAATGGTGAAAGATCGGCTTGTGCGGCTTGCCGATATAGTGAACGACCCCGCCGAAATCTTCATAACGGCGCGCAATAAGGCCGGGTCCCATGACGTAATTATCACCCAGCAGCGCCCGGCCGTCCGGGTTGGCGCAAATGGCCTTCAGGCGCCGGCGCACCGCCGTCTTAAGAATGGGCTCATAGTAATTGACCATATTCTGTTTTGGCGCGTCGGAGCCGCTGATCATCAGGAACGTGGCATCCTCGATCTTATCCACCACTTCAATATCCAGCCCATCGACAATCGAACGGTCGCCGCCACGGCTTAGCAGGAAGCATTTTTTACCCATGCCCTGAAAAAAACCCTCCTTCTGGTCTTTCAGGCCCTGCCATGTCATTTCGCCGGACGTGACGATCATGTCATACAGACCGGAACCAATTCCCAGTTTTTTGAGGTTTTCCTTATTTACCTCGGACCGCTTGCCGGAGTTCGAGAGGATAATAATGAATTTCTTACGCTCTTTCAGCTCGCGCAGACAGTCGAGCACGCCATCATAAGGCTCATCCCCATTATGGAGCACACCCCACTGGTCGAGGATAAAGGCGTTATAGCTGTCGGAGATGTCGGATATGCCCTGACAGAATTTGGTCTTGGCCATGAACACGGCGCCCTTGCGGTTAAATGCCCCTGATTTCAGGGTAGAGGAAGAGTATCAACAAAAGATTATCGCCTGAATATGACGAATAATCAACAGGTTGATGCCCTTGAAGGCCTGAAAATTATGATAAATGCGGGCGTCCCCGATTCCCCTTATGCCGCGCGGCGTTCCTCGCGTTTCGTGCGCGGTTCGCGGCCAGCGGCAGTGCATAGCGTCTGATACAGACGGCCTATGTCGCTCGACAGGAAGGTCGCACCCAGCAAATCGCCGTGATCGTTGGCCACGGCCTGCTCGAACACCTCGTCGAACAGACGGATGAAGCGCTGGACATAGCTGCGGAATTCACCATCCGAGAGGAACTTGTCGCGCACTTTCTCTGCCGGCAGTTCGTCGCCCAGCTGGGCCAGACGCCGCGTAAAGGCAGCGACATCGCCCTTCTGGAAAGCCTTCCAGGCTTTCTCCGGTATCTCGCCATCCAGAATACGGGTGAGATCCACGGACAGGGAATGCAGGCTCTCCACAATAAATTTGGCCGAGGACAAAAACGCCTCGCGCTGGGCGCGACCTTCTTCCTGACGGATCTTGTCGATGCTTTGCGTTGCATCCTCGACTGCCTTGAACAAGGCGGTCGACTGGCGGCTGAAAGACGACGATGCCTCGTTCGCAGCCGTAATCGCCATTTCAGATGCACTGACCAGACGATCAGATTCGCTTTCCAGCGTCTTGCGGGTCTGTCCGATATTGGCAACGACAACGCCCGTCGCGCTGCTGATACCTTCCAGCTGTCCGGTAAGACTTGAAACCGCCTTGCTGATCTGGTCGGCCGAACGCAGCGATGCGCCGGAGACAAGATCCGCCTGGCCGCGCATCTCCTCCGTATAGGACTGAGACGTCCTGAGCGCCACACTCAGGTGATCGGACATTTCACGCACGCGCAGACCGAAACTGTCGCCCGCCTTCTTGATCTCGGTCAAAACTTCCTTCGCCGATTCCATCAGAAGCTCCGCCTGGCGACGCACGCGCTGGGACATTTCGTCCGCCGCCACAGCCGCCTTGCTGGTCATGATACTCAGGCCTTCGCCCTGATCACGCGCCATCGTGCCTGCCTTGTCAAAGGACATCACGGCACGCTCGGTAATTTCATCGATCTGCCGCGACGTCTTGCCCAGCTCCGCCCCGACATCGGCAATCCGCGCCAGCGACTGGCCTACGGATTCCGAAAGTTCATGGAACTGCTCATTGATCGCCTTCTGGATGTTTTCCGTTTTGATCAGCGCCTGATCCGTCAGAAGATGGATGTCAGAGGACTGGTTCTCAAGCGCCTTTTCAATGTCCCGCATCTTGTCGCCGGCCGACAGCGCCGCGCGCTCTATATCCTCGACCCGCGAACGCATATTATCGCTCGCAGACTGAAGGATTCCGGCCGCCTTGTCGGCGCCGTCACGCATTGTGTCGAGGCGCGTGTCGAACAGCACGCCAATCTGACGCAGCTTTTCAAGATTGCTTTCCGCAGAGGTGGAGAAATCCGTATGAAGATGCTGGAAGCGAATCTGTGCCATTTCCGCCTTCTCCATCGCATTTCCAAACACGGGCTCAAACCCGCTCGCCGTACGCTCCAGCGCGTCCATGACCGTCTGGACGGCGTCCACGGTTTCTGCACTGGCTTTTTTGAGATTGATTGTCCGGCCTGAGAGTGATTCATCAAGGCGGACCAGCTCTTCCAGCGCCCGTCCGGTAGCCGCACCTACTTCTTTACAACGTCCGGCGATCTGACCTTCCAGACGAACGATATCCTCAACAGCGCCGTCGGACAGGGTGGACAGGCGCGCCGCCTGTTCTTCCAGCGCTTCACGGACCTGGCTGATGCCGCTCAAGGAGGCGCGGATTTCAGTATTCAGAGCATTCTTCTGCTGCTCCATTTGTTCGCTGATGCTGCGCGTATGGCCGGAAATCTGGCCAGCAATGGTGGAAATATCCTGCGCCTGGCCTTTGAGTATATTGCGGACATACTCGGCACTTTCCTTGGCCTTGTCGCTGGCCTCGTTCAGGTCCGAGACGCGGCGGCGCAGCGTTTCTTCAATCTGCTGGTGGCGATTATCGGCCTCGGCAACCGCCGTTCCCATTTCACGCAGCGGTCGCTCAAGCGCCAGCTGAACGGACTCGAGCCGGCTGATCATGTCTGCCGCCGAAGCGCCGACCTTTTCAACCTGGGTTTCCATGGATCCGGACATTTTCTCCACCTGCTCGTGCGTCAGGCGCGAAGCGGTTTCGATCCGGTCCCGACTGTCATCCAGCACTGAAACGATTTTTGCAATACCGGAAACGCTATTGTCGTTGCTCTCGTTCAGTCTGCTGATCTGCTCGTCAGCGGTCTTGATCAGGGTCTCGGCCCGCTGCTCAGAGGAGCGGGCTGTTTTTTCCAGCAACTCAACTGCGCGGCGTACGCCGGCGTTGATCGTCTCGACACCCGAAAGCGCGATGGCCATGGCCTCGCTCAGCTTGTTCGCTGCAGCCGGTCCCGCGCCCTCGATAGACTCCGCCTCCCGGACCAGGCCGCGGGCCGTTTCGCGCAACCTGTCGCCCTGTGTGCTCAGGCGGTTCTCGAGCTTCATAGCCTGATCGCCCAGCTCCTCGGCCGCGGTGTTGATGCCACCAATGCTGGAGCCGATCAGACCGGCGATACGGTCCGCCTGCTCTTCCAGCTTTTCTGTGCCATTATCAAGCGCCGTGCGCTGGTCGGAGATCGTCTGGCTTGAACGCTGCATGGCTTCGATCGTGCGCGCTGCCGCATCGTCCAGACCTTCAATCTGGCCGCGGATCGTATCGGAGAGACTCAAAGCCTCGCCGGAGATCTGGTCGGCTGCGTCGAACAGACCCTTGGTGTGCTGATCAAACTCGCTGCTGACCGCTTTCAGACGTTCCGCAACGCGGTCGACCGACTTGTTCAGCTTGCCGAAACTGGCGTCGAGATGCTGATCAACTTCTGTCGCCATGTCGTCCGCATCGCGCGCGGCTTTCAGGATTTTATCCGCACCGCGGCCCATGGCGGCTTCCATTTCGGAGGCGCGCTCAAGCACCGAAGCCGTTGCCAGAGACCAGGAATCGACACCGGCCTGCGCCTTGCTGCCGATGATGGCCGTACGGGCTTCAATATCGTCGGTCAGCGCCAGCAGCTTGCCTGCTTTGTCGCTCAGCGTTTCCGCCAGGCGATCGATGTGAAACTCGGTTTTCTTGGAGACGCCGACGAAATCGCGGATCTCGTTGCGCAAACCCTGCCGCGCGCGGTTAATCGCCACGATTACAGTCTTGGACGCTGATGCCAGCTCCCCCGCCTGTGCGCAAAGACGTTCAATGTCCTTGCTGACACGGTAGGAACGCTCCTCCGAGGGGAAGATGATGGACTGCAGCTCGCTGCGCAGAGCCTGGGCGTAACGCTGCATGTCCGCATCGCGCTGCATCTGGCTCAAAATCATCCAGAACAGGGCTACAGGCGATAAAACGCCCGCAAGCAGGGCGCCAACCTGCGGCAGGGTCAGCGTGGTCAGGCCGGAAAAACCGTAGCTGGTCAGCATGCAGCTGAAGCAGAATACCAGCCAGAACAAGGTCAGGAACAACCCGCCATAGCTCGCCATGCGCTGCCAGAGCGGGCGCTCGACCGGAAGGTTGTTCACGGGATTAGGGACAAGAACGGGATCGGGTTCCGGCAGATCGCGCTGGGCCACCGAAGACATCAGCCCTTCGGGATCACGGCGCGAGGCACGGATCTGGAAACTGGCACTGCCGCCGTCACGTAAGGTGGCCTGATCTTCTTTCACAGAAGTAATCCGCAAGCTCTTGAGGCTCGATACTTTTTCGCGCAGCTCCTCAACCTTTTTGGCCGACACCTCGGATACAGACGCTGCCTCTTCCTCACCGGCGGGCGGGGTATCGTCCACGCTGCTTTTCTTTTCAGAGACGTGCTTTCCCTGCCTGATGGTGGACGGATTCTTCATCGCGGCCTACTCCTGCGCTGCAAAATTAAAAATAATGAAAATTCAAGCGTATATAGGCATGAAGCCTGAACACGCACAAGGGCACCACCTCAGAAAAGCGCACAAGAAACCGGCGCAAGAGCCTGTCAAATATTGTTTTTTAAGGCTTCTGCGCCAGTAAATTTCCTGTGGATTGTTTCACGCCGCATTCAGCTTGCTGTGACGCACGGAATAGGAAAAATAGATGACGATTCCCACCGCCAGCCAGAGCAGAAAACGCAGATGCGTGACCAGGGGCAGGAAGGCGATCAGAGCCCCGCAGGACAACACGCCCAGCACGGGCAGAATAATGCCGCCTTTCATTTTGAACGGCCGCGGCATCTCGGGATGAAGGCGCCGCAACACAATCACGCCGCCGCAAACCAGCACGAAAGCCGCCAGTGTGCCGATATTCACCAGCTCCGCCAGCGCGCCCAACGGGATGAACCCCGCCATGATGGCCATGATCACCCCGCACATGACCGTGGTACGCACGGGTGTATGGGTTTTTTCGTTAACCGTGGCAAAGAACGGCGGCAGAAGACCATCCCGCGACATTGCGAAGATGATCCGCGTCAGCCCATAATACAGAACGAGCATAACCGTCGTCAGACCCGTGATGACACCGGTCGCAACCAGCGCCGAAGCCCAGTTAACGCCCAGAAGATGCAGGGCATGCGCCACCGGTGATGAAACATTCAGCTCTGTATAAGACACGACGCCGGTCAGCAGCCCTGAAACGACGATATAAATCACCGTACAGAACACCAGCGATGCCAGAATGCCGGTTGGCACGTCTTTTTGTGGATTATGCGTTTCCTCAACCGCCGTGGACACGGCATCGAAACCGACATATGCGAAGAACACCAGCGATGCGCCCGCCAGTACGCCGATCGTCTTGCCGTCGGCCGTGTGATCGAACCAGCCGAAGGGCATAAAAGGCTGCCAGTTGGCGGGGTGGATGTTGAACAGCGCCACGGCAATAAACACGCTGATGGTGAGAAGTTTTACAAAGACCATGATGGCGTTGATACGCGCGCTTTCCTTTACACCGACGATCAGCATCCCCATCAGCACAAGCACGATCGCCACCGCCGGAAGATTGACAAGGCCGCCTGCGAACGGTCCCTTGATCAGCATATCCGGCAGCCCGAGCCCGATCGCTGTCAGCGCGTTGTTGAAATAACCCGACCAGCCGTTGGCCACGGCCGCCACAGCCACTCCATACTCAAGCACCAGATCCCATCCGATGATCCAGGCCAGAAGCTCGCCAAACGCCGCGTAGGAATAGCCGTACGCGCTGCCGCAGCCGCCAATGCTTGCCGCCAGTTCGGCATAGGACAAAGCAGCGAAAGCGCAAGCCGTACCCGCAATAACGAAAGAAAGCACGACCGCGGGGCCCGCCTGCGTCGCCGCCGCGATACCTGTCAGAACGAAAATACCCGTGCCGATGATGGCTCCGATCCCGAGCAGCGTGAGATCAAACGCGCCCAGGCATTTTTTCAGGCTGTTACCGCCTTCATCAGGCACCGGAAGTTTTCTACGGAACAGGTTTTTCATTTTCAGATCTCCCCTTGAATTTAAAAATTAAAAATTCACAACTTTACCAACTCTGGCAGTATTTCCTCATTTTTTGCTTTTGCAAATCGGCTGCGAGACCGGGTACGACGGGTAGAATGTCGCCGCCCAGCGCCGTATCGCCGCATCATTCATCTGCGCCGCCTTCTCCACCCGTGGCGCATAACGCTTGCAGAACAGGTCGGGGCGCATGCGCGCCGCGTCCTTTGAAACCTTGTTGGCCAGATCGGTGCGCAATGTGTTCAGGCGCGCCTCCGGGTCACGCGCACCCTGGCGACGGTAATATTGCATCAGACGCTCCTCATAGCCGGCAAATATCTTGGAATGCGCGGCCGTGAACTCCCGATATCTCATATATAGGTTCTTGTTGCCGGCCGCCCGCGCCATATGCTGGCAATTCAGGCCGATGACCATCAGCTCACTGTGGATGCGTAACCCCTGCTCCGCCGCCGCTTCGTCCAGCGTATAGCAGGCGGGTGCGGCATCGGCTTGATGTACTGAAAAAAGTGCAGCACAAATCAGGGCCACGATGAACGTCTGTAATTTTCTCATGATAAGCGCGCTATCCCCAATACCTATGCGGCCACGGGCGTCTTCAAAGGTTTGCCGTCAAAGTGCGCCAGCAGATTCTCCACGACAAGCTGCCCCATTTTCGTGCGGGTTTCAACCGTGGCCGTGCCGATATGCGGTAAAAGCACGACATTATCCATCTTCATCAGGGCCTCGGGCACATTCGGCTCGTCCTCGTACACATCAAGCCCGGCACCGGCAATCGCCTTGTTACGCAGCGCCACCAGCAGGGCGGACTCGTCGACCACGCTGCCGCGCGCGACATTAATCAGGTAGCCTTTGGGTCCCAGCGCCTTCAGAACAGCGGCATTCACAAGATGCCTTGTCTCCTCACCCCCCGCGCAACACAGGACGAGAAAGTTGGAATCCTGCGCCATCGCCTCCAGATCGGGATAATAGCGATAGGGCTGATCCGGCTTTTCCCGGCGACCGTTATAGACCACCTTCATCTCAAACGCCGCCGCGCGGCACGCGACCGCCTGCCCGATACGGCCCAGACCCAGAATACCCACCGTCTTGCCGGTCAGACTGACGCCCAGCCCCATATGCCCGCCATACCATTTGCCGACGCGGATATAGGCATCGCCCTCCGTTGTCCGGCGCGCCACACCCAGCATCAGGGCCAGGGCGATATCCGCCGTGTCGCTTGTTACCAGTCCGGGGGTGTTGGTAACGACAATACCCTGCGCGGCCGCCGCCTCGAAATCGATATTGTCGACCCCTATCCCAAACTGGCTTATGATCTCGAGATTGGGAAAAGCCTGCATCAGGGTTTTGTTAACCCTTTTGAGCGGCGTGGCCACGATCCCTACAATGTCGTTCCTGTGCTCGGCCAGAACGGCTTCGGGGTTCGGCTCCCGCGGCAGACGTATGACCTTGAAAGCCGATTCAAGATGCGCCAGTTCATCGGGCAGAAGGCCGCCCAGCACAAGTATTGTCTTTGCCATGCAGAAAGCTCCCGGATCGCTGGAAAACTTGCCTAAAAAGGGTAGTTATGGTTTAACCCTGCGTCAATGGACGTATGGGATAATATGAAAGAAACCGGCAAAAAACTGTATATAAAGACCTGGGGCTGCCAGATGAATGTCTATGACAGCCGCCGGATGGCCGATGTTCTCGCCCCTCTGGGCTACAGCGCCGTCGAGACCCCCGACGAAGCCGACATGATCATACTGAATACCTGCCATATCCGGGAAAAGGCCACCGACAAGGTCTTTTCCGAACTGGGCAGGCTGCGCGAACACAAGCAGGCGCAGGAAAAAAAGGGCCGCCGGATGCTAATGGCCGTCGCGGGTTGCGTGGCACAGGCCGAGGGCGAATTCATCATGGAACGCGCCCCCTATGTTGACATGGTTTTCGGCCCGCAGACCTATCATGAACTACCGCAGATGATCATGCGCGTCACGGGCGAGCGCGTCGTGAACACCAACTTCCCCGCTGAATCGAAATTCGATTTCCTGCCCGACGAGCATACGGCCCCGGGCCCATCCGCGTTTTTGTCAGTACAGGAAGGCTGTGACAAATTCTGTACTTTTTGCGTCGTGCCCTATACGCGCGGCTCGGAATATTCGCGCCCGGTTGCCGCCATTCTCGATGAAGCCCGGCGCCTGCGCGATGCCGGAACAGCCGAAATCACGCTGCTGGGCCAGAACGTCAACGCCTATCACGGGGGCGGACCAGATGGAAAAACCTGGGGCCTGGGCCGCCTGCTGGCGGCTATCACCGAACTGGAGGGGATCGAGCGTCTGCGCTATACAACCTCCCATCCGCGCGACATGGATGATGAGCTGATCGAGGCCCATGGCGCCCTGCCCAAGCTCATGCCTTTCCTGCACCTGCCGGTACAAAGCGGCTCCGACAACGTCCTGAAGGCCATGAACAGGAAGCATGAGATATCACTCTACTATGAGATCGTTGAGAAACTACGCAAGGCGCGGCCCGACATTGCTCTGTCTTCCGATTTCATCGCGGGCTTTCCCGGCGAGACGGAGGATGATTTCGAGCAAACCATAAAGCTGGTACGCGATATCGGCTTCGCCTATGCCTATTCCTTTAAATACAGCGCCCGGCCCGGCACGCCTGCCGCGGTCATGCAAAAACAGATTTCCGAGAAGGAAAAGACGGCGCGCCTGCACCATCTGCAAAGCCTGCTCTTCCAGCAGCAGACGGATTACAACAGCCGCACAGTCGGCCTGACCCTGCCCGTCCTGCTTGACCGGGTGATCGAGGAAAAAGGCCAGCTTCATGGCCGCACCCCTTACAATCAGGCTGTGCATATTACGGCTCCGGCTGACCTTTACGGAAGAATTATCGATGTCAGCATCACCCGCGCTTTCCAGAATTCCCTTACAGGTGAACCGGTTAGCACCGTCCCTGTTGTGAAAAGCGCCCGAATTTGAGATAATTAGAGAAAGCAGTCAGAGAGGCTCGTCATACCCAAACAAAGCACTCAGGAACGGATCATCTTCGAGGATAACCGCCTCGTGCCCGTTCTGTATGGCGAGCAAAACAGTCACCTCCAGACCATAGAAAACGCCCTCGACGTCGAGATCAGCAGCCGGGGCAATGAAGTCCTGATAACCGGCGGCAGCGCCGGTCAGGCGCGCCAGGTCCTTGAAGCATTGTGGTCCAAGCTGCAGCAAGGGCAGGACATCGACACCCACACCGTGGATTCAGCACTGAGATTCCTTCAGGAACACAAAAAGCAAAAGAACGGCAACGGCCATCACAGCCATGCCAACGCGCCCCACAGCCTCTCCGGCTTCGCGGAAGCCGAGACCCTGATCGTCACCAAGAAAAAGCGGCTGCAACCGCGCACCCCGCTTCAATCGACCTATATGCACGCCATGAATGTCAACAATCTGGTCTTCGGCATAGGACCGGCCGGCACAGGCAAAACATATCTGGCCGTCGCCATGGGCGTAGCGATGCTTGAGAGCGGACGAGTAGAAAAAATTATTCTCAGCCGCCCCGCGGTCGAAGCCGGCGAGCGGCTTGGATTCCTGCCCGGCGAACTGAAGGAAAAAATGGATCCTTATCTGCGCCCGCTTTATGACGCGCTGCACGACACCATGGCTGCTGAAAAAGTGCAGAAGAAAGTCGCCAGCGAAGAAATCGAGATAGCCCCGCTTGCCTTCATGCGCGGCCGTACGCTGAACAATGCCTTTATTATTCTGGACGAAGCCCAAAACACCACAACCATGCAGATGCTCATGTTTCTGACGCGCCTGGGCGAAGGCTCGCGCATGGTTATCACCGGCGATCCCAGCCAGACCGACCTGCCCGGCCACCAAAAATCCGGCCTTCTTGAGGCCATGGATATCCTGGGCGGCGTCGAGGGAATTGAGTTCGTCAAATTCTCAAGCCAGGACGTAGTCCGTCATCCGCTCGTCAGCCGCATTATCGAGGCCTATGATAAAAAAAGAAAGTAAGGTCCCGGCAACAACCGGCGCTTCCCGGCGCATTGTTATCGATATCAGCACGGCCAGCCCCTTGTGGGACGAGCTTGATTTCGATTCCGACGCGCTGACAGGCCGGGTTATACATCACGCTTTTGGACAAATCAAAACTCTGCCGGCCGAAACAAACAACTATGAGGTCAGCATATCTCTGGCCAACGATGAGCTGGTGCAGAATCTCAACCGCGATTTCCGGGGGATCAACAAGCCCACGAATGTGCTATCCTTCGCCGCCCTCGATGATCCCGATCCGGCGCCTCTGCCGCCCGAAGAACTTCAGCCGCTGGGCGACATCATCCTGGCATTTGAAACCATTCGCCGCGAAGCCGAAGCCATGGATACGTCTTTCCAGGACCATCTCAGCCATCTTCTGGTACACGGGCTGTTGCATCTGTGCGGCTACGACCACGAGGAAAAGGACGAGGCAGAGGTGATGGAAGCGCTTGAAATAAGCATTTTAAAGCAAATGGGCATAGAAAACCCCTATTCGCGACCAAAATTTATGGCATAATGACCCAATGTTGAGAATGCAAGACTCCCCGCCGCGCCCGTCTTCAGGGACGGTAAAAACCCCGGACAAGGAAAACAAAACCGCTCCGGCCACGGCCGCCACCGAAGCGCCCGCCGAGCCCCCCGCGCCGGGAAAGGCCCGCGATCAGCGCGTCCTGACCTGGGTGCGAAACATGATCAATCGCGGCAAGTCGGAAACAACCTTGCGCGAAGCACTGGACGAATTCATCGGCAACGCCGAAGAAAACGGCGCGCCCACAACAGATGCCGGTCATGAACGCGCGCTCATATACAACGTCGCCAAGCTGCGCGACATGACCGTGCTGGATGTTATGATTCCGCGCGCAGATATTATCGCTCTCGACATCGGCACCTCACAAAAAGAACTCCTGTCCCTTTTGTCGGAAAAGCAATTCAGCCGCCTGCCCATATACCGGGAAACGCTCGACGATGTCATCGGCACAATCCACATCAAAGACATTCTGGCCACGCTTGCGCGCGGCAAGCAGATTGATATCAAAGAACTGGTGCGCGACGCGCCCATCGTTTCGCCCTCCATGCCCGTGCTCGATCTGATTCTGATGATGAAGCAGCAGCGCAAGCACATGGCGCTGGTGGTTGATGAATATGGCGGCATTGACGGCCTTGTCACGATTGGCGACGTTATAGAAGCCATTATCGGCGAGGTCGACGACGAATATAACAGCGACGAAGAACTGCATTTGTTTGAATCGCAGCACGGAGTGGTTGCGGATGGCCGCATCGACATCGATACCTTTGAAAAAAAATACGGCGTGTTTCTGAACGACGACGAGCGCGAGGATATTGACACGATTGGCGGCCTGATTTTCTCCATGTCAGGACGCATCCCCGCGCGCGGCGAAATCCTGAGTCACCGCTCTGGTCTTGTGTTTGAGATTCTCGATGCCGATCCGCGTCGCGTCAACCGGGTTCTTATAAAAAATATACCCTTGCCAGCCGTATAGAACTGATCTCTAACAGTTATATGAAGCTGCCTGCATCCCCGTTTTTAAGGGCCGTCTTATATCTCATCTGCGGTGCACTGATGGTGCCGGCTCAGGCGCCCTGGCATCTGTGGCCGTTTCTTTTCGCAGGTTTAAGCTTTTTTTTCATCCTGCTTTCGTCGGAAAAAAGATGGCTGCGCGCCGCCCTGATGGGATGGCTGTTCGGATTTGGTTATTTTTGCGCGGGACTTTGGTGGATTGCCAACGCCCTGCTCGTGCCCGGCAATCCTTTTCTCTGGGTCTGGCCGCTGGCTATCGCAGGGCTTCCCGCCCTGCTGGCTTTTTTTACGGCGGGCGCCAGCGCCCTCACTATCCGCCTTGCCTCACTCAACCGTATGAGCGGCTTTTTATTTTTCATTGCTGCTTTCAGTGGCTTTGAATGGCTGCGCGGTCATATCTTCACCGGCTTTCCCTGGAACATGTACGGCTATGCCTGGGGGAACTGGCTTGCACTGGCGCAGACGGCCGCTATCGCGGGCGCCTATGGCCTGACCCTCCTGACCATCTTCTGGGCCGCACTGCCTGGATTTTTGCGGATTGCAACGCTCTCCCGCCGCGCACAAATCGTCCTCATCGCAACGGCGCTGGCTTCATTCGGCAGCTGCGTCTTTTACGGCCAGATGCGCCTGGCGCAAACGCCGACGGCACTGGATCAGGATGTCCGTGTCGTGCCGGTCCAGGCTAATATCTCTCAGGCCGACAAATGGGATCCCGAAAAGGTTTTTGTAAATGTGGATTCCATGCTCTCCCTGTCCCTGCCCGACCCTCAGGAGCGCGAGCGCAAGGTCACATTCCTCGTCTGGCCTGAAACCGCACTGTCCTGGGACGTGTTGGCAAATAACTATGTTCGCGGCGCTCTCAAAAGTACGCTGGCCGCCTATGGCCGCGATGTCTATCTTTTAACAGGCTTGCTGCGGCGCGAGCCCGGCGCGGATAGCCACGACCGGTACTATAACAGCATGGTGACGCTGGACCGCGATCTGAACGTGATTTCCACCTACGATAAATATCACCTGGTGCCCTTCGGCGAATATATCCCGCTTCAGAACCTGCTGCCGATGAAACCTTTCGTCCGTATGCTGGAAGGTTTTTCCATCGGTCCCGGACCGCAAACCAAAAAAGCCGGGAACTATCCTTCTTTCAGCCCGCTGATCTGCTATGAAATTATCTTCCCCCATGCCGTAACCACCCCACCCGGCTCCGGCACCGGCGCAGGGCCTGCCTGGATCGTCAACATCACCAACGACGCCTGGTACGGCGACAGCCCCGGCCCGCGCCAGCATTTCTCCCAGGCCCGTTTCCGGGCCATCGAGGAAGGCCTGCCGGTTGTCAGAGCCGCAAATACCGGCATTTCCGGCATTATTGACCCTCTTGGGCGTGTTCTGGCCGATTCCGGCATAAACGAACGTGCCGCGCCCGGGGGCAGCCTGCCCCGACCTCTGGCCACCCGCCCGCCCTATGCGCGCTGGGGAGACGCCTTCTTTTTCATGGCCCTGGCCGCTCTATTGGTAGTTACGCGCTCGTTACAAAAAAATGGTCGCTAGAAAAGCTCTGAAGGTCCATCCCTAAAATATACTCCCCTCTTGTTTTCTAATATACCTATGGTTAGTTGATAAAGTGAGAGCTTTCGTGCATATGTAATCAGCCTTGGGGATTCTCTTTTCTGCAGGTGGGGCCGCTTACAGCAACGGCAGCAGGAAGCCCGGGCAGGCAGACTGAAAATTTTTGAATGGCGACAAACCACCTAAGATAAAAGGATAAAACTATTGCCTAAATCTTTAACCAGGGCCAGTGAGCGCAAGCCACATCCCATTGATCTGCATGTTGGAAAGCGCCTTCGGATGCGCCGCTCCCTGCTCGGGATCAGCCAGGAAAAGCTGGCCGATGCCGTTAACCTCACTTTCCAGCAGATCCAGAAATACGAGCGCGGCACCAATCGCGTCAGCGCCAGCCGCCTGTACCAGTTCAGTAGAGCTCTTGACGTTCCTGTCGCCTATTTCTATCAGGATTACAACGAAGGCAAGACCCGGCGCCCGCAATTCGCTGTTGCCGACAACGACCAGGAATCCTTCATCTCGGACGACACGCTCTACGCCAAGGAAACCTTTGAACTCCTGAAGATGTATTATTCCCTCACCGACGAGAAAAAGCGCCGGGAGCTCCTGAAAATCATCCGATCCGTTATCGACAGCATGGATTCGGGAAGCTAGATCTCGTTGCTGCCTTAAAATTCTCCGCAAATTCTGTTGAATGGCCCCATTTTTACGGCTAGATTTAACGCATTCAGTGAATTTTCAGCCTACGGGGACAGTAAAAATGAAAGCCAGAGGAACAGCACCCATGCCGTCGGCGGGCCAGTCGCCACGCCCGGAAGAAAGCCTTAAAAACTTTCTTTTTACGAGCGAGTCCGTGTCCGAAGGGCACCCCGACAAGATTAGCGATCAGGTGTCGGATGCCGTTCTGGATCATTACATGACCATGGACCCGCAATGCCGTGCCGCGATTGAGTGCGTCACGACCAAGAATTATCTTGGCATCTTCGGCGAAGCCCGCGGGCCCGCCAGCATCACCAGAGATGTTCTTGAGGAGATCGCCCGCAAAAAGATCAAGGAAATCGGCTACGAGCAGGAAGGCTATCACTGGAACAAGATCAAAGTGGACGTTCAGGTCCATGCCCAGTCCGCCGATATCGCCATGGGCGTCGATTCCGCCGACAACAAGGATGAAGGCGCCGGCGACCAGGGCATTATGTTCGGCTTTGCCTGCCGCGAAACCAATGTTCTCATGCCCGCGGCCATTTATTTTTCGCACAACATCCTGCGCTCCCTCTCCGAGGCACGCCATTCCGGCGCCCTGCCCAAGCTGGAGCCGGACGCCAAGTCCCAGGTCTCGCTCGAATACCGCGACGGCCGGCCTGTCCGCGCCACCTCTATCGTCGTCTCGACCCAGCACGATGAAAGTGTCAGCCAGCAGGATGTCCGCGAGATGGTGCGGCCGCACGTTCTCGACGTCCTGCCCGAAGGCTGGATGTGCCCGGAAGAAGAATTCTACGTCAACCCCACGGGACGCTTCGTTATTGGCGGTCCGGTTAGTGACACAGGTCTGACAGGCCGCAAGATCATTGTTGATACCTATGGCGGCTCCTGCCCTCATGGCGGCGGCGCCTTCTCGGGCAAGGACCCCACCAAGGTCGACCGTTCCGCTGCCTATGCCGCGCGCTATGTGGCAAAAAATATCGTTGCCGCCAGTTACGCGGACAAATGCACGGTGCAGGTTTCCTATGCCATTGGCGTCAGCAAGCCGCTGTCGGTCTATATCAACACGCACGGCACAGGCTCCGTCCCGGAGAGTGTTCTGGTCAAGGCGCTGGACAAGGTCTTCGACCTCAGCCCACGCGGAATCCGCACGCACCTGAAGCTGAGCCGTCCAATTTATGCGCGCACCGCAGCCTACGGCCACTTTGGGCGTGAGCCGGAGCCCGATGGCGGCTTTTCATGGGAGAAAACCGACCTTGTCGCCGCCCTTCACAAGGAAATCGGCTGAAAAACCGTCAACCGGCGACGCCGCGCCTCTTTCGCGTCTGTACGGACGAAAGCGGACACGCGCCCTGGGCCGCGAGCGGCAGTCGGCATCGGACGAACTTCTGCCGCTTCTGACCATCGCCCTGCCCGATCCGCCCGCGCTTCTGACGCCCGACGCGATCTTTTCATCATCGGTGGGCGAACAGCCCGTATGGCTTGAGATTGGCTTCGGCGGCGGCGAACATCTGGCCGCCCTTATGCGCCGCCATACCGATCACTTCTTCATCGGCGCCGAGCCCTTCATCAACGGCATGGCGTCGTTTCTGAAAGATATACGCAATGACCCACACAACCGCATCCGGGTCTGGCCGGAGGACGCGCTTGTGCTGGCAGGGCGTCTCGTACCCGCCTGCCTTGACGGGATATACATTCTCAATCCCGATCCCTGGCCAAAGAAACGCCACAGCAAGCGCCGCATCATCCGCCCTGAAAACCTGGAGATTTTTGCCCGTATCCTGAAGCCCGGCGGGCATCTGATCATGAGTACGGATGTCGACAACCTGGCCGCATGGATGGTCACACAGGCGATGAACTGCCGTAATTTTGAATGGGCGGCGGAAAAGGCGGAAGACTGGCGCCATGCACCGCCGGACTGGATCGCCACGCGTTACGAGGAAAAAGGACGGGCCAAAGGCCGCGTCCAGACCTACCTGATCTTCAGGAAAAGAGCAGACTGATTCCGCGGGCTCAGGTGGGGCCAGATGTCGCCGGCATGATAACCAGTTTTTCCTGCGGCGGCGCAGGCGTTTCAGGCCGGGCATAGGTATCCGGCAGGCGGATAGATCCATCGGGAAGATTGAGCTGGCGGAGCTGCGTAGCTTCATATTCCAGTCTATCGGCAGCCGCATCTTTCCTGGCTTTATAATCCACGCCTTCTTGGCGGCGCAAAGCCGCCGAGCGTTCAGCCAGAAAGATAACGAGCTTAATCATGCCTTTTTCGCGGGCCAGCTCGAGAGGGCTGCACGTTGTGGTCTCACCGGATCTTGTCCTGATCACCCCTTTATCAATATCCGTATTTGGTTGTTCTGCCATATAGAGGGCTATATCAGAAGCATCGGCCTCGATCGCTTTATACAGCAAATAGGTTGCAACCGTTTCCGACGGCCTGTTTGGATCGCTGCTTCTCCAGACATAGTGTCTGTTGAGATCAAACGCCAGACCATCCGCGACAGCCTTAAAAACTTCAACATCTTTGGTTTGGGCTGCAGCCAAAATGAGATCCGGATCGCTCTGGCGCAGCCGGTCGATTACTTCTTCTGCCTGCGTGCGCGAACATCTCCATTTGCCGTAAATAGAATCCAGCGCCTCACGCATTTTTTGCGGATTTTTTCCCCTAATCGCTTCCAGAAGCCGCGCCTGAACATCCATTACGGCGTTCCGTATAGACAACTTGCTATTCCATAGATCTGAGATATAACCGGCCATTTTTCACTCCTGTTTTCCAACCCTCCCATGCCGACATTTAATATGTCAATAAAAATCGGGAAAAACCCGATAAAACACTTGCTTTTACGAAGGCTTTCACCATATAGTCCCTGCAAATACTCGATGGTTAATGTGATCGGGTGGGCTCTTTGGCCCGCCTTTTTTGTTGGCTTTTTCAGGACTTAGGCATGATTCAGCAGACGCCGATGGAGGCGAAACTGACCGCCCTTTTCGAACCCGCCATACGCGGCCGGGGATACCGTCTTGTCTGCGTACGTATGGTCAACGAGGGACAGGGCCCGACACTGCAGATCATGGCGGAAAATCCGCAGACCCGTAAGCTGGGCGTCGATGAATGCGCGGTCATCAGCCGTGAGCTGTCCACCCTGCTTGAGGTTGAGGATCCGATCAAGAGTGCCTACAGGCTGGAAATCAGTTCCCCCGGCATTGACAGGCCTCTGGTGAATATGCAGGATTTTGCCGATTTCAGCGGATTCGAAGCCAAGATCGAGATCAACCCCCCGCAGAACGGCCAGAAACGCTTCCGCGGACGGATCAAAGGCGCCGGCGACGGCCTGATCACGGTGGAAACGGACCAGGGCCCCGTCGCCCTGCCCTTCGCTTCGGTCTGCAAGGCCAAGCTGGTTATGACGGAAGAATTAATTAAAAATACTGGTAAACAAACGAACTAAAGACGGAAGAGACAAGAGGAAACGACAATGGAAATGCTGCAAGTTGCTGACGCCGTGGCCCGGGAAAAGAACATCGACCGCGAGATCGTCATCGGCGCGATGGAAGAAGCCATTCAGAAGGCGGGCCGCTCCAAATACGGTCACGACCACGATATCCGCGCCCATATCGACCGTAAGAACGGCGCGATCGAGCTCAAACGTTACCGCCATGTTGTCGAGCTCCTGGAAGACGAAGCCAAGCAACTGACCCTGGCCGAAGCCCGCCGCCTCAAGAAAGACGCCGAGCTCGGCGAATTCCTGATCGACGATCTGCCGCCGCTGGATTTCGGCCGCATCGCCGCTCAGACCGCCAAGCAGGTGATCGTGCAAAAAGTGCGCGAAGCCGAGCGCGAGCGCCAGCACGAGGAATTCAAAAGCCGCGTAGGCGAGATTATCAACGGCGTGATCAAACGAGTTGAATACGGCAACGCTACCATCGACATCGGCGGCCGTGCCGAAGCCATGCTGCGCCGGGACGAAACCCTGCCGCGCGAACACCTGAAAAACGGCGACCGCGTCCGCGCCTATATCTACGACGTGCGCAAGGAAGTGCGCGGACCGCAGATTTTTCTGTCCCGCACGCGCCCTGATTTCATGAAGCTCCTGTTCACGCAGGAAGTGCCGGAAATCTATGACGGGATCATAGAGATCAAAGCTGTTGCCCGCGACCCGGGAAGCCGCGCCAAGATCGCCGTTCGCTCACGCGACAACTCAATCGACCCTGTCGGTGCCTGCGTCGGCATGCGCGGCAGTCGTGTCCAGGCCGTCGTCAACGAGCTGCAGGGCGAAAAGATCGACATCATTCCCTGGTCCGAGGACATCGCCAGCTTTACCGTCAACGCCCTGTCGCCCGCCGAGGTCTCCAAGGTCGTTCTTGATGAAGACAAGAACCGCATGGACGTTGTCGTGCCCGAGGAACAGCTGAGCCTGGCCATCGGCCGCCGCGGCCAGAACGTCCGCCTGGCTTCTATCCTGACCGGCTGGGACATCGACATCATGACGGAGGCCGAAGAAGCCGCCCGCCGCGCCGAGGAATTCAAGAAACGCTCCACACTCTTCATCGAAGCCCTGGACGTTGACGAAGTTCTTGCCCATCTGCTCGTGGCCGAAGGATTTTCGAACATTGAGGAGATTGCCGAAACGTCCCTCTCCGAGCTGAACAAGATCGAGGGTTTTGAGGAAGAAGTCTCCGCCGAGCTTCAGAACCGTGCCAAACTATGGCTTGAAGAGCAGGCCCGCAAGCTGGATGAAAGGAGAAAAGAGCTGGGAATCCAGGATGACCTCTTCGCTCTGGAAGGTCTGAAGCCTGCCGTGGCCGTCAAGCTGGGAGAAGCGAATATCAAAACCCGCGACGACCTGGCCGACCTGGCCACCGATGAATTGATCGAAATCGTTGGGGCCGATGAAATGACCCCGGCTACCGCCGAAACCCTGATCATGCGCGCCCGCGCGCACTGGTTTGAGGCGGAGACGCCTGCGTCAGCCGAAAGCGAAGAACCCAAAGCGGCCAGCAACGGTTGACCGGTAACCACTCAACGTTAAGTTAGTGTGCGGATGAGCGAAACGAAAGACAAAGACACCAAGAAGACGCTGACTCTGGGCGGCAAAGGGACATTGAGTATCAAGGCGCCGGCGGGTCCGTCCGGTCCCGTGCGGCAAAATATCGCCCAGGGCCGCGGCAAGGTTGTCGCTGTCGAGGTTCTTCGCAAGCGTTCCGCCACAGGACCAGCCGGCGACAAGACCGGGGGCGAATCCGCGCAGGGAAGCGATGAGATAACCGACCTGCACCAGCTGACCGAAGAAGAGCGCGATGCCCGCCTGCGCGCCTTGAAAGAGGCAGATGAATACGCCCGCCGCAAAAAAGAAGAGCAGCAAAAAAACAAGGATCTGCCCGATGCGGCGACAAGGCACGCGGACGATCGCGCTTCCAGCCGCCGCGAAAAGGAAATCCTGGAGCTGCAGAAGATTGAGGAGGAAGAACGCCGCAAGCGCGGCGGTGCCCTGCCCCACGATCCCGCACAAGCTGCCGCGCACCCGGGCAAGGATCGCCGCAACTTCCTGACCGAGGACGAGGAAGAGGAAGAAAGCTACCGCAGCAGGATGAAACGCACCCAGCAGCGCCCGCAACGCCGCGACGACAGTGAGAAACGCCGCAATGCCGGAAAAATCACAGTCACACAGGCTCTGAACGAAGATTATGAACGCGACCGCGGCCCCTCGCTGGCCGCCCAGCGCCGCGCCCGGGAAAAAGCCCGTCTCGCCGCGATGGCCCTTTCGTCTGAGCCGCAAAAAATCACCCGCGACGTTATTGTCCCTGAAGCGATAACGGTGCAGGAGCTTGCCAACCGCATGGCCGAACGCTCTGGCGACGTCATTAAATCTCTGATGAAAATGGGTGTCATGGCCACGATCAACCAGGTGATCGACGCCGATACGGCGGAATTGATCGCCACGGAATTCGGCCACAAAGTCAAGCGCGTCACCGAAGCCGATATTGAGGAAGGCATCGAAGGCGTCCAGGATATTGCCGAAAACCTTACGCCCCGGCCGCCGGTCGTTACAATCATGGGTCACGTTGACCACGGCAAGACCTCGCTTCTTGATGCCTTGCGCCAGACCGATGTCGTCTCCGGCGAGGCGGGCGGCATCACGCAACATATTGGCGCCTACCAGGTAACAATGAAAAGCGGTGCCAAGATCACCTTCCTGGATACGCCGGGTCACGCAGCCTTCACGGAAATGCGCGCTCGCGGCGCCAACGTCACGGACATTGTTGTTCTGGTCGTAGCCGCCAACGACAGCATCATGCCGCAGACGGTCGAGGCCATTAACCACGCCAAAGCTGCCAAAGTGCCGATCATAGTCGCCGTTAACAAGGTCGATCTGCCCGACGCGAACGTCCAGAAGGTCAAAACCGACCTTTTGCAGCACGAGATCGTCGTCGAGGACATGGGCGGCGACACGCTATGCATTGAAGTATCCGCCAAGCAAAAGAAGAACCTCGACAGACTTGAGGAAGCCATTCTTCTGCAGGCCGAAATTCTGGAACTCAAGACCAATCCGAACCGCGCCGCCGCCGGCACGGTCGTCGAAGCCAAGCTCGAGCAGGGCCGCGGCCACGTCGCCACCGTCCTGATTCAGAGCGGCACGCTGCACATTGGCGATATCTTTGTCATCGGCGCCGAATGGGGCCGCGTTCGTGCCCTGATCGATGATCATGGAAAAAATATCGAGGCCGCGATTCCCGGACAGCCGGTTGAAGTCCTTGGTCTTAATGGCGCTCCGGAAGCCGGCGACCGTCTCACGGTCGTTGAAGACGAAAGCCGCGCCCGCCAGGTCAGCAGCTACCGCCAGCGCAAGAAGCGCGAAGCCATCTCCCTCAAGGCCGCCAGCACCAGCTTCGAGGATCTTATGGCGCAGGCCCAGGCCGGCAAGAAAAAAGAGCTGGCTGTCCTGATCAAGGGCGATGTCCATGGCTCGGTCGAGGCCATTATCGGTTCCCTCAAAAAGATCGAGCAGGAAAACGACGAGATCTTCGTCCGCATCCTTCATGCCGGCGTCGGCGGGATCACGGAATCGGACGTTACACTGGCCAGGGCCTCTCGCGCCCTGATTGTCGGCTTCAATGTCCGCGCCAACCTGCAGGCCCGCGCACTGGCCGAGAAGGAAGGCATCGACATCCGCTATTATAATATCATTTACAACGTCATCGATGATGCCAAAGCGCTTCTCAGCGGCCTGCTGTCGCCCACGATACGCGAAGTCTATCTCGGCCAGGCCGAGATACGGCAGGTCTTCAGCGTCAGCAAGGTTGGCAAGGTCGCCGGCTGTATGGTGACGGCGGGCGTGGTCAGGCGCGGCGCCAAAGTACGCCTGTTGCGCGACGATGTCGTCATTCACGAAGGCACGCTTAAAACCCTCAAGCGTTTCAAGGACGAAGCCAAAGAGGTCAAGGAAGGCATGGAATGCGGCATGGCCTTTGAAAAATATGACGATATCAAAGAGCGGGACGTCATCGAGTGCTATGAAATCGTCGAAGAAGCACGGACTCTCGAGTAAGAGGGCGCATCCACCGCCATGAAACACGGACATGAACAAGGTCCTTCCCAAAGACAGTTGCGCGTAGGCGAACAAATTCGCCATGCCGTGGCCGAAACATTACAGCGCGGGCATTTTCACGACGAGATTTTGTTTGAAATGGCGCCGGATATCACCGTTTCCGAGGTCAGGGTCAGCCCCGACCTGAAGAACGCGACCGCCTATGTCATTATTCTTGGCGGCCAAAATATGGATGAAGTCCTGCCCGCCCTGAATGAGGCCGCTCCCTATTTCCAGCGTGAACTGGGAAAACAGCTGGAGCTGCGCTTCACGCCGCGCCTCCGGTTCGTCACGGACAGCAGTTTCGACGAAGCGGAAAAAATCGAAAGACTCCTCAAAACGATTCCGAAATCCGAGCAGACTGAACCGGATCAGGAATGAGCCGCAGAAAAAAAGGCGACAAGATCGACGGCTGGATCAACCTGGACAAGCCCGCCGGAATAACATCGACGCAGGCCCTGGGCAAGGTGCGCTGGCTTTTGAAAGCGCAGAAGGCAGGACACGGCGGCACGCTCGACCCGCTGGCCACCGGCATTCTGCCGATCGCGCTGGGCGAGGCCACCAAAACAATCGGCTTCTGTCAGGATCACCTAAAAACCTACAGCTTTACCATTCTCTGGGGCGAGGAACGCACCACCGACGACGCCGAAGGCGAAGTCTGCGCCCGCTCCGATATCCGTCCGGACGAAGCCGCGATCCGCGCTGTCCTGCCCCGCTTTACCGGCGAGATCGAGCAGGTTCCGCCCCGCTTTTCCGCCATCAAGGTCGGAGGCGAACGCGCCTATGACCTGGCCCGCGGCGGCGAGGAAGTCGAGCTTGAATCCCGCCTCGTCTATATCGAGGAACTGGAACTGCTGGAGACCGGGCCGGACCGCGCCCGGTTCCGCTGCCTGTGCGGCAAAGGCACCTATATGCGCTCCCTGGCCCGCGACATGGCCCGCGCCCTGGGCACGGCCGGGCATATTGCCGACCTGCGGCGGGAGGCCGTAGGCCCATTTAGGCTGGAAAACGCTATTTCCCTTGAAAAACTGGAAGAAATTAGCCATAGTGCCCTCCTTCCCGTTGAGACCGTGCTGGACGACATCCCGGCTCTGGCCTTAAACGAACGGGAAGCGGCCCGGCTGAAACAGGGTCAGGTGCTTCACTTCATTGCCCGTCCGGACGTAGAACGTCTGCACCGGGCAGGACTGGATCAGGAGCACAGGACAACCGCCCTCGCCGTCTGCAATGGCAAACCAATTGCTCTTGTCGGCGTCGAAGGAACGGACATTCTGCCGGTTCGTGTTTTGAACCTCTAACATGGAAGGAGAACCCGATGTCGATAACTGCAGAACGTAAACAAGAACTGATCGGTGAATACCAGACTGCCAAAGGCGACACCGGCTCACCCGAAGTCCAGGTCGCGCTTCTGACCGAGCGGATCAACAGCCTCTCGGGTCACATGCAGCAACACCTGAAAGACGTTCACAGCCGCCGCGGCCTGCTCGTCATGGTGGCCAAGCGCCGCAGCCTGCTCGATTACCTCAAGCGCAAGGACGAAAAGCGCTATCAGGAACTGATCGAGCGCCTGAATATCCGGCGCTAGATTTTTTCACACACCAGAATTCAAAAGGCGGCCAGTGGCCGCCTTTTTATTATTTTGCTTTGATTTTTGACATTTTATGTATTTTCATATTATAAATCGCCCTTATACAAAGGAACGCCCCATGTTTCAGCTGACGACCGCGCACAGGCACAGCGTGCAAACCGGCGAAAGCCTCGATACCAGCACACTGCCGCTTTATATACTGACCTGGCCGCAGGGCCTGACGTCCGACAGTACCGACTACGACAAGCGCGTCGGAGAAAAATGGGATAACCGCTATTACGCGCAGCAACAGATATTCACAGAAGCTCAGAGCGGTTCCGATATCAAAGCCACCATAGAAAAAGAGCTGCGGAAATATGTATGCCGCGAGAATCTTTTTACAACACCGGAAGACGTCGAGAAATTCCTCACTCATAAAGTCTATAAGTTGCGCGTTCCGCCGCGCATCATGACCCTGCCCGCACAAAGCCTCGAGGCCGCGACGCAGGCCTGTACAACCTACCCGCAGGCGCTCGCGTGGTTTGGCAGGAACGTCATCATCCAGTTTCTGGGCAACAGCTATTCTTTAGACTGGAGCACAATGAAGGGCGTCGGCGAAAAGATCTCGCTTGAAGACATGGCCAAAAACTTTCCCCGCTTCTGCCAGCAGCAATTCGGTGAAGGTTTCAATCCCGCCGAAGTCCGCGATATCAATATCCCCCGGTTGTCGGAACGGGAAGTCAGACAATCTTTCACCCGCCTCCTGACCGAACGCGACATATCCGCCATCATTGACACGCTGGACACCGATGCACAGGGATACACCGGCATGCTGATCAAAGGGCACTGGCCCTTGTTCGCGGACAGGTATGAAGGCCTGCACCACACGCACCGCACGACCAATCTGGCGGGCAAAACGGAAACGACGTGGCAAGCCACGGAAATATACCGGGAATGGGCCATTGAGAATGCCGTCTGCATCGGCACCGTATCCGACCTGATCAAGGCCGGCCTGATCCAGTGGCCGGAGCCGACAGAACCCCTGCGCACCCGCTTTTTCAGGGCGCTGACTTCGCCCTTCACTGAATCACGCAAAACAAGAGAGGATAACCGGAATTTCAAAGCCCGCGTAGACGCCCTGCGCCCCGACAAGGATTCCGCGCACGAACGGCTGCCGGTTCCGCTTCTCCTGCCAGGCGGATAAAATAAAAAAGCGGCCCTAAGACCGCTTTTTTCTGTCCTTCTTTAAATATCAGGGCTGAGGCCTTTCACGCAGACGCTCTGCGAAGTCGTAAACCCCGCGCAAAACCCATCCCCGGTCCTCATCGCCGAGGCGCGAAACCAGCTCTTCCCGGGCGAGACCCCGGCCGCCGAAAGCCACGGAAACACCGTCTGCCAAAAGGCGCCCTGTCGTACGGTTATCGGCGCCGATCTCAAACTGGACGCCTTTGTGCTCAAGATTGCTCATCGTTTCCCCCATATATTTCAAACACGAACTACTTGTAAAAGACCAATACAAAATCAGTCAAGAAAATACCGTTTTACGATCTTGCCATCCTCGAACTCGAACACCAGCGGCACGCCCGTCGGCATTTCAGCCTTGTTGATGCTCTCCGGCGTTTCCTGCCCCAGGATGATCAGCAAAGCGCGCAAGGAATTGCCATGCGCCGCCACCAGGATATTCTGTCCCTGCTCGACCAGCGGCTTGATAGTCTGCGTGTAATAAGGCCGGACGCGTTTTTCCACCACGTCCTTCAGGCATTCGCCACCCGGCGGCGGCACGTCGTAGGACCGGCGCCAGATCTGGACCTGCTCCTCGCCGAACTGCGCCCGGGCCTCGTCCTTGTTCTGGCCGGTCAGCTCGCCGTAATCGCGTTCCCGCAGATCGTCGTGCCTGATCATGGTTTGGACCAGATCGCCCTGACCCGCCTGCCCCAGCGCCAGCTCAGCGGTCGTATAGGCGCGCTTCTGTGTGCTGGTGAAAACGCGGTCGAACCGGATCCCGGCCGTCTTCAGACGCCGCCCGGCTTCCCCGGCTTCCTTAACGCCGTTTTCGCTCAGATCCACATCCCTGAACCCGGTAAAGCGGTTTTCCAGGTTCCAGCGGCTTTCGCCATGGCGTAAAAGCACTAGATAATTGGTCATAGACACCCTCTTGTTTAATTTAAATAATACAATAAACGCTTTGACTTTTGCGGAAAATAATGCGATGACAAGGGCGTCAGTATAGGGAAGATGCCGGAAAAGGTCTACGGTTGACTGCCGACAGCGGCTTCCCACACACAATCGTTCAAGCCGCTGTCTGCTGTCCACCGAAAACCATTCCCCCTCCTCCTCTTATCGACAGAGAAGAGATGCCGCGTTAAGGCGGGCATCTCCGTAAGCTCATTTAACAAACAAAAGGACTAATATTATGATTTTCAATATCTTTCGCAAAGAAATCAACTTTGCCGGAAAAACTCTCATTCTCGAAACGGGCAAAATCGCCCGCCAGGCTGATGGCGCCGTTGTGGCGACCATGGGTGGCACCACCGTGCTCTGCACGGCCGTCGGCTCCCGCAAGCTCAAGGAAGGCCAGGATTTCTTTCCCCTGACCGTTCACTACCAGGAAAAGGCGTTTGCCGCCGGCAAGATCCCCGGCGGATTCTTCAAACGCGAAGGCCGCCCGAGCGAGAAGGAAGTGCTGACCAGCCGCCTGATCGACCGGCCGATCCGCCCCCTCTTCCCCAAAGAATTCCTGAACGAGGTTCAGATAATCGCCACCGTTCTGGCGCACGATATGGAGAACGATCCCGACATCGTCGCCCTGATCGGCTGCTCCGCCGCGTTGACTATATCGGGCCTTCCCTTCATGGGCCCGATCGCCGCCGCGCGCGTCGGCTATATCAACGGCCAGTACGTTGTAAACCCCACGCTGGAAGAGCTAAAAGAATCACAGCTCGACCTGGTCGTCGCGGGCACGAACGAAGGTGTTCTGATGGTTGAATCCGAAGCCCATGAACTGCCGGAAGACGTTATGCTGGGCGCCGTGATGGAAGGCTGGAACGCCTTCCAGCCGGTCATCAACGCCATGATCGAACTGGCCGAAATGGGCGCCCGGGAACCCTGGGATCTGCCCGTAACACCGGAGCCGGTCAAGAAGATGTCCGAGGCTCTGAAAAAGACCTATGCCAGCGACCTTACCAAGGCTTACAGCACGATCGAAAAACAGGCGCGCGTAACGGCCGTCTCCGAGATCCGCGCACAAGCCGTTGAAAAGTTCAGGGACGAGGAAAACGGGCTGGGCGACAACGTCGTCACCGCCAAGTTCAAGGAACTGGAAGCCGACATCGTACGCGGCAATATCCTGAAAACCGGCAACCGTATCGACGGGCGCGACACCAAGACCGTCCGTTCCATCATCGCGGAAGTCGGCGTTCTGTCCCGCGCCCACGGTTCCGCCCTGTTCACCCGCGGCGAAACGCAGGCTCTCGTGGTTACCACGCTGGGCACCGGCCAGGATGAGCAGATCATCGATGCGCTGGATGGCGAATACAAGGAACGCTTCATGCTGCACTATAACTTCCCGCCCTACTCGGTGAACGAAGCCGGCCGCATGAGCTCCCCCGGACGCCGCGAAATCGGCCACGGCAAGCTGGCCTGGCGCGCCGTACGTCCTCTTTTGCCCAAAGCGGAAGAATTCCCCTACACCATCCGTGCCGTGTCGGAGATCACCGAGTCCAACGGCTCGTCCTCCATGGCCACGGTGTGCGGCGCATCGCTGTCACTGATGGACGCGGGCGTTCCCCTGCTCAAGCCGGTGGCGGGTATCGCCATGGGCCTGATCAAGGAAGATCGCGACTTCGCCGTTCTGTCGGACATCCTGGGTGACGAAGATCACCTGGGCGACATGGACTTCAAGGTGGCCGGAACAGAAGCCGGGATCACCGCGCTCCAGATGGACATCAAGATCACCTCGATTACCGAGGAGATCATGAAGATCGCTCTCGAGCAGGCCCGCGCCGGACGTCTCCACATCCTGGCTGAAATGGCCAAGGCACTGACCGAAGCCCGCCAGGAGCTGAGCCGCCACGCACCGCAGATCGTGACGCTGACCATTCCGAAGGACAAAATCCGGGAAGTCATCGGCACCGGCGGCAAAGTTATCCGCGAGATCGTAGAAACCACCGGCACCAAGATCGACATCGAGGACGACGGCACCATCAAGATCGCTGCCACCGACGTGACGGCGATCGAAAAGGCCGTGGCCATCATCCGCGGCATCACGGATGAGCCTGAAATGGGCAGAGTCTATGACGGCACCGTCGTAAAGACCGCCGACTTCGGGGCTTTCGTCAATTTCATGCCGAACCGCGACGGCCTTGTACACATCTCTGAACTGGCCGACTACCGGGTTGAAAAAACCACGGATGTTGTCAAGGAAGGCGACAAGGTCAAGGTTGTGGTTATCGGCTTCGATGAGCGCGGCAAGATCAAGCTGTCCCTCAAGCGCGTTAATCAGGAAACCGGCGAAACCGTGGCCGTCAAGGAACGTGAGCCGCGCGAGGAGCGCGAGGACCGGGGCGATCGCGGAGGCCGTGACCGTGATCGCGGCGGACGGGATCGTGACCGCGGCGGACGTGGACGCGACCGGGACCGCCGGGCGGGCTAAACGGGAAACATCCCATCATCAAAAAAAGAGCGGGTATTCGTGCGAATATCCGCTCTTTTCATTTAACAACGGCTTTTTGATTTTGGAGCGCCTGAACAGGCCTCAGGCAGGCTGGGGACGGATTGTATCCAGGTATTCAAAAGCCTGACGCACGCCGCCCTTTTCCTTTTGCAAAGAAGAAGGATCAATGATGTAGCGGATCAGATCCTCGTGCAGCCCGGCTTTCTTCCCCGCCTGCGGGAAGATATCTTCAAAATTCGTGCGGAAAACGAGATTGCCATCGAACGGCAGAACCCGCCAGGCACAGCCCTGAATTTCAGATTCCAGACGACCGGGATTCCAGCCCGCATAACCAACCGCAACCCTGATAAATCCCGCTCCTGAATCCGCCAGCTTGACAGCCCGCTCTCTGCAGTCAGGGAATGCAGTATCAAAATGTGTAAACGGTGAGGAAGCGCCGGCATCTGAATTTTCATGTACAAAAAACAGACGGTTCCCATCTACCGGGCCTCCGTCAAGGAAGACACGTTGGGCACCGACCTGTCCTTTAAGAACATCAATACCATTGCCTGCCGCAAATCCTTCATAGTCGATTTCCAGCTCAGGCTTATTGATCACAACACCAAGACTGCCTTGCTGATCATGCTTAAGCAGCAAAACAACGGACTTCCAGAAAAAGGGATCCATTTCCGAGGTGAAAACCAGGAGTGATCCAGGGCCGAGGGCCGAATTTTTAAAATCGTCTTTCATGGGGTTATTTATATACATAATAAAATTCAACAGAGCAAACAAATTCATCAAATCCTTTCCAATTTCTGACAAAAGATATTAATAAGAAGGGGTTATGCTGAAACTTCCCAAGATCATCGGCCACCGGGGCGCATGCGGCTATGCGCCGGAAAACACGCTTGAATCCATACGCACCGCCGCCGATATGGGCGTGGAATGGGTGGAGCTGGACGTCAAGCTGACCAAAGATTCCATCCCGATCATCTTCCACGACGACGATCTCGACCGCACCACCAACGGCTCCGGCCCCGTGCGCGAAGCCACATGGGAAGACATCCAGCAGCTGGAAGCCGGCAGCTGGTTCGCCGACAGCTTCAGCGGAATCAAGATCCCCTCCCTTGAAGAAACGGTAGAGCTGCTGATTGATCTGGACATGGGGCTCAACCTGGAAATCAAACCCTGCGCCGGCCGTGAAATCGAAACCGCCGAAATCGCGCTCGATATGCTTTCCCGTTACTGGGATGCTCATGACCGCCTTTTGATCTCCAGCTTTTCGCACGTCAGCCTTGAAAGCGCGCGCGACCTTGCGCCTGACTGGCGGCGCAGCCTCCTCCTCTGGCATGAGGACATGCCCGCGGACTGGGTAGAGCTGGCGGATTACCTGGACGCAGCCACCATCAATATCAGTGATCAGCTGGCCACCAGAGATTTTATCAGACAGATTGCAGAAATGGAAAAACCCGCCCTCGTCTACACCATCAACGATCCGCACCGCGCCCGCATCCTGCAGAGCTGGGGGGTCGCCTCAATGTTTACGGATGTCCCGGACGTAATCCTGGAGGGGATGCTGCAGGTTCATTGATCGGCGGCACAGACTCCATGCCTTTGGCTTTCCTGCACAGCTCGAGATACTCCCGGAAGGAGCGAATTTTCCTCTCCTGATAGGAAATCATGCCCATAGTCATTTTATGGTTCGCGGTTGCCACAGCCTGAAAAGCCGCTTCATTGTTGAATACATCGGAAAAACGCCAGAGATAGGTCTTGATGCCGAAAACCACGGCCTGCGATTCCGGCAGGCGGCGGAAAGTTTCCTGCTCCACGCGCAGGTGACCCAGCATCTGCCAGCTTTCCGGCGTCAGTGGTGGCAAAGGCGGAACCTCGCAATCAGCATGACGAAATAATTGGTCATCGAGATGGAGCAGCCAGTTGCGGCGCTGCATAAACTCCCCCGCCGCTATGGTACGCATCAGTTTCTCAGAACCCAGTTCGAAGGGCTTGTAATGTTCCACGGCCGGGATGTGAATTTCGGTCAGGGTTTTTCCCAACCGCGCAACTCTCAGACTCTCCTCTCGTTCTTTCTCCCACGCTGCCCACGCCGCTGTATTGGCTTTATCCGGCTCAGGCTTGTTGAACTTGCTGCGCAGAGACCAGCCGCTTGGAAACAGGAGCGCACCGCTTTTGAGGCGGTAATTGACGTCGCCTCTTTCGTTGGTTTCGGCGGGCATCATCATGACCATATCCTCGCTGGCCAGCAGCGCAACCGCCACGAGCGGATCCGCCCCGCCCTCGCTGACATCGATTTTCAGACCCGTCAGCGCCGAGTGAACAATGTTTCCTTCCCGCCTGAAGTAATCCGGATATTCCTTCAGAACATAATCGACAACGGCATCGCGCAGTTCGCGCTCCGCCAGCTTGACGTCGTCACCCTCCAGACGGTCGATGACATAGTCGTGGTGACTCAGCAGAATCCGGTAACGCAGGCGGATCGCATCAAAATAAGTGCTGTCGAGGGAAACCCACCTATCCTTCTCCTGGAAAGGCAAAACAAACATGGATTTGGGCGGCGGCGCATAGCGATCAAGATGATCGGTCCACAGACGATCCAGAAGATGTTTATTGGCAATGCCGCAATCGACCTCAACTCCGTGAAACGGCATCATAACCCTGTTCCCCAACTGAAAAACTTTGTAGTTTTCATACAGCAGGAGTTACGTTACGACAACATAAAAAACAAAACGGGTGCAGAGAGGCACCCGTTTCTTCGGTTTTCTGTAAAAAAGATTACGACATCAGGTTACCGGGACCGCCGGGGCGCGAGCCCGCAGCGTTCAGGTGGATGCGCAGATGCTCACGATAACGGACTTCATCTTCCGCGGTTCTTAGCTTTACCGGGCCCGTTGTGCTTGTCGAAGACTGAGCCGCCTGGGTAAGATCATGCTTTACATCAGGTGTGTTGTTACCGCTCATTGCTTTTCTCCTTAGATCTTCAGCCTTATTCAGTTTCAGTCCTGTCTTTATTTAGCCATAATTAAGATTATGGTAATTATTAGACCCCACATAGATACTCGATTCTCAGGTCTAAAGGCAAGAAAAACTTACGCAATTTTACATTTGACTTTAACATATTGTTTTGATACTTTATTAGATTATGTAAATTAATATCCCGATCCACTAGCCCCCGTTTGTAACGCTTTCCTTCAGACTTTCGGGCGATGGCATGCCCACCACGTTAAAACCACAGTCCACATAGTGAATCTCGCCGGTCACCGCCGAAGACAGGTCGGACAACAGGTACAACCCCGTCCCGCCCAACTCCTCTAACGCCACAGGACGCCGTAATGGTGCCGTCAGGGTCGTATATTTGTATGTATGCCGGGCGCTGCCGATGGCCGAGCCGGCCAGGGTCCGCATGGGGCCCGCCGAAATGCCGTTCACCCGGATATTCTGCGGCCCCAGGTCGGCGGCCAGGTAACGCACCGATGCTTCGAGCGCCGCCTTGGCCACGCCCATAACATTATAATTCGGCATGACTTTCTCAGCCCCGTAATAGGTCAGGGTGACAGCTGAGCCACCCTCGGTCATCAGCGGCGCGGCACGGCGCATGACAGAGGTAAAGGAATAACATGAGATATGCATGGTGTTCAGGAAGTTGGCCAGGGTCGTATCGACATACTGCCCTTTAAGCTCTTCCTTGTTGGAATAGGCGATGGCATGCACAAGAAAATCCAGCCTGCCCCACTTTTTTTTCAGCTCGCCGAAAACAACGTCAAGATCGCTCTCCTGCGCGACATCGCAGGGCAAAAGAAAATCACTGTTGATGCTCTGGGCTAAAGGCTCCACGCGCTTTTTGAAGGCATCCCCCTGATAGGTGAAAGCCAGCTCAGCACCCTGCCCGTGAAGCGCCTGCGCCATGCCCCACGCGATCGAGTGATCGTTCGCCACCCCCATGATCAGGCCGCGCTTACCCTTCATAAGATCCATGTCAGTTAACCTTCATATCTTGAGAATGCCAGCGTGGCATTGGTGCCGCCGAAGCCAAACGAATTTGACAAGACGGTCTGGTGGTTGACGTTTTCAATGAGCTGACGCGCGATCGGCATATTGCCGGCGCCCTCATCCAGCGTTTCAATATTGATGCTCGGACAGACGAATCGTTCCTTCATCATCAGCAGGCTGTAAATCGCCTCCTGAACACCTGTCGCACCCAGCGAATGTCCGGTCATCGACTTGGTGGAGCTGATATGCGGCATATCCTGCTGTTCCCGATCGAACACTTCGCGGATCGCATCCAGCTCGGTGATGTCGCCGGCCGGGGTGCTGGTACCGTGGCTGTTGATATAGGTGATGGGGGATTTGACGGTCTTAAGCGCGTTGCGCATGCAGCGAACCGCACCTTCGCCACTGGGCGCCACCATGTCGGCGCCATCCGACGTCGCGCCGTAGCCGGTCAGCTCGGCATAGATTTTTGCGCCCCGGGCTTTGGCATGCTCTAGTTCTTCCAGTACAACCACGCCGCCGCCGCCGGCAATGACAAACCCGTCGCGGTTGGCATCATAGGCGCGCGAAGCCGTCTGCGGCCTGTCATTATATTTGGACGACATCGCGCCCATGGCGTCGAACAGGACGGACAGAGCCCAGTCCAGCTCCTCCCCACCGCCGGCAAACATGATGTCCTGCTTGCCCCACTGAATCAATTCCGCCGCATTGCCGATGCAATGGGCGGACGTGGAACAGGCGGAGGAAATGGAATAATTCACGCCCTTGATCTTGAAGTTGGTGGCGATCGTTGCCGAACAGGTGGACGACATGCAGCGCGGCACCATGAAGGGACCGACTTTTTTCGGCGCCTCGTTACGGGTGATATCAGCGGCCTTCACCAGATTAAAGGTCGAGGGGCCGCCAGAGCCCATGACAATTCCCGTGCGTTCATGGCTGATTTCTTTTTCTTCAAGACCGGAATCGGCAACGGCCTGCACCATTGCCAGATGGTTGAACGCGGCACCATCGCCCATGAAACGCTTGAGACGGCGATCAATCTTCTCTTCCAGATTGATGTTGGGCTTGCCGTAGACCTGGCTGCGGAAGCCCAGTTCGGCATATTCGGGCGCAAAGCTGATCCCCGATTTGCCCGCCTTGAGGGACTCGGTAACTTCCTGCACGTCATTGCCGATGCAGGAGACGATACCCATGCCGGTCACGACGACACGACGTTGATTTGCATTTGTACTCATGGCGCTAAACACCCTCCGTGAGCAGATTTAATATACCGAGATAAGCCATGAACTATTTATTACAAAGCTCTCGGATTGTCGAACAGGCCGACTTTCAGATCCGTCGCTTCATAGATCAGCTTGCCGTCGGCGTACATCTTTCCATCGCCAATGCCCAGCACCAGCTTGCGGTTGATCAGGCGCTTTATATCCACGACATATTCAACCAGCTTCGTCTCCGGCAGAACCTGGCCGGTGAGCTTAAGCTCACCCAGTCCCAGCGCGCGTCCTGAACCCGGCGCACCGGTCCAGCCCAGATAAAAGCCCAGAAGTTGCCAAAGCGCATCCAGCCCCAGACATCCGGGCATCACCGGATCGCTTTCAAAATGGCAGGCAAAAAACCAGAGATCCGGCTTGATATCGAACTCAGCCCTGATGAAGCCTTTCCCGTGCGCCCCGCCTTCGGCTGCGACCTCGGTAATACGGTCGAACATGAGCATCGGCGGCAGGGGCAGGCGCGCATTACCCGGGCCGAACAGGCGTCCGTGACCACAGGCGATAATATCCTCGTAGGAATAGCTCGACTTGGGCGTAAAGGTCATAGCCTCTTTCAGTGCTGCTTGGGCGTTCATAGCCCTCACTTATACGACCTTCAAAGGGCAATTAGCAAGACCTGCAAGGACTTAATCCCCCAGAGGCCCCAACAGGCCGTTCAGGGCGCTTTGACAAAAAACTGGGGTTTGATCTTCTCATTGCGCCGGAGACATTCAGCAGCGATATCGCAAAGATCGGCGAGGAGCGTTTTTCTATCAAATGCCAGTTCTATACCCGTCTGATCAGATTTTCTCCCCAAAGCATCCTGTACAGGGCTGGCCAAACAGGAAAGAAACTGGGGCGTAACATTGAATCCTACCCGCTGGCCCTCCGGAATATACTGCGTACCGGTATTGTAGGCCAAAATGACGTTCACAGAATCGTTAACGGCAAGCTGTGCCGCCAGCCTGAATTCTTCATCAAGGTCATAATATTTCATTGCTGCTTCTCCTCGGAGAGGGAGAGTATCTTTCTTTTTTCTTTATGTCAATTAAATCTGGGAAACAGCCGCTTCCTGACGGCAAATGACACGGTAGGTCTCTGTCATGGCCGCCATGGCCAGGGGCTTGGCGATCACGGGCTCCAGTTCCGGCATTTCGCCGCCGGCGGCCACGGCCAGCATCCGGCCCGCCGCCTTGGCGCAGGCCACAGCCTGATCAACGGGATCGCTCAAATTGATCACCTCAAAAAACTCACGGCAGCACGGCCACAGGCTGAAAATAAGGTCAAAAGGCGCACTGGCCGGGCAATCGTTGGCGGCCAGGCCAAAACGCCAGTCCGTGCCCGCCGGAATCCCCAGACGCACGGCTTCCTGCGTCATCACATAAGCCACCTGGTCGAGCCGGCCGTGAGGATTACCCGGTCGTTCCCTTTCACGCTCCTGAAGAAGGCGCGTCTCACTGGAGAGAGCGAGACAGCGTCCTGCCACGGCCGACAGGCCGCTGACGCTTTCGCCGAGCGACCAGCCTTCGCCGCCTACTTTCATGTCAATGACAATGTCGCATAATTCCTGCGCCGCAATCTCATAGGCCATGCACCGCGCGGCACATTCCATGTACAGCCTGAATGTCTCGGCTCGTGGCTGTCCCGCCTCCTCCAGACGCACGATCACGTTGTGCGCAAAGAAGACGATCATCTCCTGAAAATTATAGGCGCAGTCCAGCCATTCCTCGAACAGCTTGCGGGCCAGCATACGCCCCTGCTCCGTCTCACGGTCGGTGACATAAGCGGGCGGCAGCGCCTCCGCCCCCAGACGGCCCGGACAGGGTGCGCAGCCCAGATGTTCCTCAAGATGACGGAACGTGGCCATCAGGCCTTCATCGGGATCATCAAACAAAAGCAGCGTTTCAACCGTAACCCCGGCCAGCAGCTGCAGCAGGCGCATACCGTCTATCTCCTCATTGCCCAGAGCGGCATGAGTCATCAATATCTTGTGCATTTGCGCCGCGAATCCGGCGCGATCGATCAGGAGCGTCATGGACCTGAAGCCAACAGGAGGGACAAAATTTGGTGCGATAAAATGAGGAGAGAGGAAGGGAAGCAGAGGTAGGGCCAGAGTCAAGACGAGGGCGAATGACCACCCTCGTATTTACAAGACTAATTGAATTCTTCGTTCGCGTAAATGCCCCAAAGGAAATTTCTTTGCACCCAGCCACGAAAGCCCCCGGCTTCGATGCGGCAATTCACCGGTGTGCATTTTTCAACCCGGGCAATAACACGGGGTTCGACACGCGCAACAAGGGGCGCCTGCGGCCTGTCTTCGGCCCGCATGGTAACCAGATCATCTCCGGTAATCAGGACCGAACGCTCGCCTGAGAGCATAGACTGATGAATCCAGCCTTCCTCGCCTTCGGAATCCCTGATCTTGCGCCAGGACTCGAATTCCTGCGTGATTTCCACCGGCAGTCCCTGGCGCTCATAGACCCAGCGAATGGGGTAACGCTGGGCCGGACCCGTCCTGACATAGACCCGATCCGATTTAAGCGAAACAAAGCGGGGCAAAGGCAGGTCCGTCGACCGGAAGCCCGATGCCTTATCTCCTGCTGCAAGAACAGGCTGTAACGCACTGAATAAAATTAAAAAGACAGCAACAAGGAGGGAGCGGTGCATGAACATGAAAAGCTGGACTTTAAGAACTCTTTGACGTCATTATAACCGACTTTTGTTATGAGAAAAATACCCGAGATGGATAAGGTTAAAAAAGCGCCCTACATCGCTGTTGCGCCGATGATGGACTGGACGGACCGCCACTGCCGGTACTTCCATCGCCTGATCGCGCCTCACATCCATCTCTATACGGAAATGGTGACGACCGGCGCCCTGCTTCACGGCGACCGTGACCACCACCTGGCCTTTTCGCCGGCCGAAAGCCCGGTCGCCCTGCAGCTGGGCGGCTCAGATCCCGCCGACCTCGCCGTGTGTGCTGAACGGGGGGAAAGCTACGGCTACGATGAAATCAACCTGAATTGCGGCTGCCCCTCCGACCGGGTACAAAGCGGTCGCTTTGGCGCCTGCCTGATGGCCGAGCCAGGCCTTGTCGCCCGCTGCGTCGAGGCCATGAGCCGGGCCGTCAAAATCCCGGTGACAGTCAAATGCCGCATCGGCATAGACGACAGCGATGATTTTCCTTTTTTAAACAAATTTATAAAAGAAGTTTCTGAAGCTGGATGTCAGAAATTTATTATACATGCCCGGAAAGCCATTCTTAAAGGGCTGAGCCCCAAGGAGAACAGGTCAGTTCCGCCTCTGCGCTACGACATCGCCCGCCAGATCAGGGAAACCTATCCTCATCTGAAAATCATCCTGAACGGGGGTATAAACCGGGTTGAAGACATTAAAATCCATCTTGAAAGCTTTGATGGCGTTATGATTGGCCGTGAATTTTATCAAAATCCGTGGTTTCTGGCTGAAATTGAGCGGGAAATCTTCAAAAACCCTGCAATTTTACCCCGGGAAACAGTCGCCGAGGCCATGATAGCCTATATAAACCGGCAAAACACCGATCACGGCGTCCCTGCCTGGTCCATCATCCGGCATATGCTGGGGCTATATAACGGCGAGCGCGGCGCCCGCCTGTGGCGGCGGACCTTGAGCGAGAAAGTCTGTCTTGCTACCGCCCTCGCCCAGCTGCCCGCCGAAAGCCGCCGGCTGGAAGCCGCCTGATTTTAAATTGACATAAGAATTGACGAGTGGTAGCTTAACTGCCATCCACAACAGGATTTAGGAGCCCGGAGCCTAATAGCTCTCAGAGCTACACCGCTGAATATTTAAAAGCAGAGGGAATGGTGGGCATTTACATGTTGAAACCCACGCTGTCCGCCTAGACAAAAGCAAGGAGAAAGAAATGACCACCACAGCCGAAAAAGACTGGAGCCCGGTTCTGAAACTTCTGCGCGAAGTGGACAGACCGACGATTTTACGCAACGACACGATCTATGACTGGCACATGGACGCACGCAGCAGCAACATCAAGAGCAACGACGCGGGCGTCACGGTCACCGCCTCCCTTGCCAGCCCGGTACTGAGGAGCATCTATTCCGATGCGATCGTCGGCCCGGCGCACAATCCGCCGAAAGCGGCCGTCTGCCGCGGCGCAGACTTTGTCGGTATATATGTGCCGAGAACTTATCTGCCGTCCTGAGCTGAGGCAGGAAAACCGGAATGACAGCGCACACATCCACCAACGCTGACTGCTTGATTTGAGATGAATTAAAAGAAGAGAAACAAATGTCTTATTATTATGCTCATCCTTTCTGTGAGGCGCCTCAGCCTTCCAATCCCACGATCCAAAGAAACGGTCTGGCCTATATGTGGCTGGGCAACACAAATCCTGAATCTCTTCGAATTTCCGGAGACAAAGTCACCTATGACTGCGGAGCGCTTGATTGCCCGCTTACATTACGCTGGGACAGTGCCGTGGTTGCCGAAGCGCAGGTAAAAACAGGGGATGGCATGAGAGCGTCGAAATCCAAAGGCATTGTAGGCGTCTATCTGCCTGTTCTTTTTTCCTAGAGCCTTTTTATCCGCACCCGTTTTTATCTGACGCGGAGGATACCTGCGCGCCAACGCTGAACGACGCGCCGCAACCGCAGCGCCCCGTTTCGTTAGGATTCAGAAAAACGAATTTTTCGTTGTCCAGTTCGTCCTTCGTATAATCGATGGTCATGCCGAACATCATGAAGCTGTCCGTGACGGGAACATAAAGCGCCGCCGCGCCTTCCGTCGCAATTTTATCAAAGCCCGGCTTTTCATCTATCATATAATCCATTTTATATTCGTTGCCGCCACAACCCTTGCCTTTGGCAATGCTCAGGATAATTCCGCGGGCACCAGGTTTACGCGCGGTCAGATCCGCAATACGGGCCCGGGCGGAAGCGGTCAGCGATATGGGTATGAGCGTCATAAAAACCTCCTTCAGGCAAACATCAGGTGAACATATTAAGCTGCAGCGTGGCGGTTTCCGCCATCATGGACGGATCCCACGTGGGATCCCAGACAATATCGACATCGACATTGCCCACGCCCTCAATCGGAAAAATCGCGGACTGCACCATAACGGGCATTTCCTGCGCCACCGGGCAGGCGGGCGAAGTCAGGCTCATGGTCACGGACACGTCGGCATTGCCGTCGGCGCCCTCATCCTTTATCTGCACTTTGTAAATCAGGCCCAGCTCGTAGATATTAACCGGGATTTCCGGGTCGAATACGTCACGTAATGCCGCCTCGATCAGCGGCCAGAGCTTGTGATCCGTCGGCGCCTCGACGTTCGGCGGAACCGCCAGTTCATCATAGGCGTCGCCCAGGGCATTGCGCGTCATTTCTTCATTTGCGACTGGTTTCATGCTCATGACAGCAGCCTTTTTGCCTTGCCCAGCCCTTCCACCAGGGCCTCTATATCATCTTTGTTTGAATAAAGCCCAAGGGAAGCCCTCACCGTCGCTTCTGTCCCCAGACGCTGCATCAGCGGCTGACAGCAATGATGCCCGGCACGCACGGCCACACCGCACTGGTCCAGGATCATGCCGATATCGGCCGGCTGGCCCCAGGCGGCGGTGAAGGAAATAATGCCCGCCTTCTCCTTCGCCGCACCGTGGAAAGTCAGGCCGTCAACAGTTTCAAGCCGCCCCATAGCAAACTTCAGCAACGCCGCTTCATGCGCCACCACATCTTCCATCCCTGCCGCACTTAAATAATCAATGGCAGCGCCCAGCCCGATCGCCTCGATGATCGCTGGCGTACCGGCCTCAAAGCGCGCGGGCGGCTCCTTGAAAGTGGTCCTCTCGAACGTCACGCGTTCGATCATGTCGCCGCCGCCCTGATAGGGCGGCATGGCGGCCAGCAGATCGTAGCGCCCCCACAGCACTCCTATGCCGGTGGGGCCATAGAGTTTATGCCCTGTGAAGACATAAAAGTCGCAACCCAGATCCTGGATGTCGACAGAGCTGTGGACAACCGCCTGTGATCCATCCAGCAAAACGGCAATATCCTTGTTGAATTTCTTGGCTATCGCACTGATTTTTTTGACAGGATTAACAATGCCCAGGGCGTTGGAGATATGCACACAAGCCACCAGCCGGGTCCTTGGGGATAACAGCTTCTCATAGGCCGCGAGGTCAAGAACTCCCCCCTCCTGTACCGGGATTATCCTCAGCACGATCCCCAGGCGTTCGCGCAGCAGTTGCCACGGCACGATATTGGCGTGGTGCTCCATTTCCGTGAGAATGACCTCATCCCCTGTTTTCAGCACTGATCCGCCCCAGCTTTGCGCAACCAGATTGACCGCCTCGGTCGCGTTACGGGTGAATATGATCTCCTTTTCCGAGGGGGCGTTCACGAAAGCCGCCACCCGGCCGCGCGCCGTTTCGAACGCGACCGTCGTTTCCTGGCTGAACGCATAAAGACCGCGGTGAATGTTGGCGTAGTGCATCTCCATCGCCGCCTTCATGGCTTCAATCACCATGTGCGGCTTCTGCGCGCTCGCCGCCGTGTCCAGATAGGAAACAGGACGTCCGTTCATGGTCTGGCGCAAGACAGGAAAATCGTCGCGGCACAGCGCGATGTTATGCGACGCGCTTTTTTTCAGCTGCTCAGCCATGCCTGCACCTTCTGCAAAACTTCCGCCTTCACGGACTCATCAGCGATCTTCTCGACCACCTCGCTCAAAAAAGAAGAGATCAGCAACTGCCGCGCCAACTCCCTGTCTATCCCGCGCGAACGCATATAAAACAGCACCTCTTCATCCAGCTGGCCGGTCGTAGCGCCATGCGAGCACTTCACGTCATCGGCGTAAATCTCCAGCTCCGGCTTCGTATCCATCTCCGCTCCTTCGGACAGGATCAGCGTATTGGAGAGCTGATAGCCGTCGGTTTTCTGCGCCTCGCGGAATACATGGATTTTACCCTGAAACACCCCGTGCGACTGATCATCCAGGACCGTGCGGTACATCTGATCCGACAGACAGTACGGCGCGCGGTGTGCGACAGTCAGGGTGGTGTCGCCATGCTGCTGACCGCGCAGCATATTGATGCCGTGCAGGCGGCAAGTGCCGTTGATCCCCTGCAGTTCGGCATAGACCTGACAGCGGCTCAGCTGTCCGCCGGCGGTCAGGGTGAAAGCCTCATAGGTAGCGTCGCGCCCGATCTGTACATGAGTGTTGCCGGTGTGAACGGCGGCCTCGCCCTCCTGCATCCGGTAATGGCGGAGTTTCGCATTCGGCCCCAGCACGATCCGGGTCAGGACATTGCTCCATCCCGCCCCGCCCTCGCGTTCGATCAGGGTCAGTTCGGCACCCTTGCCGAGACGAATGACCATATAATCCGCCGCCAGAGAGCCTTCCGCGCCCGTTCGCGTGATATCCACAGGATTGCCAACCTGTTTGCCCGCAGGGATATCCACAACCACACCGTCCGCCAGGAAGGCATTGCCGACATTCCACAGGGCCATATCCTCATGGCGATCTTCTTCCGGCGGGGACAGTAAAAGCAGCATCTGAAGCCAGTCCGGCGTTCCGGCGGCGCAGATATCCCTCAAGGATTGCACAGACTTATCCCTAGATATGATCACAGGGCCGGAAACAGTCTTGTCCCGCTCTTTAAGAGCCGGGATCAGATTGGTGTATTTCCAGCGCTCCAGCCGGGGCGTGGGAAGCCCCTGCGTCGCCAGCTTTTTCAGGCCCGCCTGCCGCAAAGCCATCAGCCAGTCAGGCGCCGGATTTTTGCGGACGAATTCTTCATGCGCCGCCACGATCCCCGCCGCTGTTTCCGGCCGGTAGGGCGACTTCTCGGGAAAGGTCATGATGTTGCGCGCTGCCGCTCCGGCCATTTTTATGCCGCCTCCACGAACGAACCGTAACCTTTTTCCTCCAGCTCCCGCGCCAGATCCGGCCCGCCGGAACGGATGATCCGTCCGCCCGCCAGGATGTGCACCTTGTCAGGAACGATATAATCCAGCAGGCGCTGGTAATGCGTGATGACCAGAAACGCGCGATCCGGCGCGCGCATGCTGTTAACGCCATCGGCCACAACCTTCAGCGCATCAATATCCAGACCGCTGTCCGTTTCATCGAGGATTGCAAAATACGGCTCGAGCACAGCCATCTGCAGCACTTCAGCGCGTTTTTTCTCGCCGCCGGAAAAACCGGTATTCACCGCGCGTTTGAGCATTTCATCGTCGATTCCCAGTACGCGTGCCTTGCTTTTGACCAGCTTCAATATTTCCAGCGCGTCCAGCTCTTTCTCGCCGCGCTGCTTGCGCACGCTGTTCAGCGCCGTTTTCAGGAACGTTGTCATCTGCACGCCGGGAATCTCCACCGGGTACTGGAACGCCAGGAATAATCCGGCGGCCGCCCGCTCTTCCGGCGCCATGGCCAGAAGATCCTTGCCGTTCAGCGTCACCTCGCCCTTCGTAATATCATAGCCTTCGCGGCCAGACAGAACATAAGACAGCGTCGACTTGCCGGAGCCGTTCGGACCCATGATGGCATGCACCTCGCCCGCGCCGATCGTCAGATCCAGCCCGCGGAGGATTTCCTTGCCGTCAATCGTGACGTGAAGATTTTTAATTTTAATCATTTTTCTTTCCTAAAAATGGCAACCCAAAAAATATAACAAATAAAAATATGCTGATGATAGAGCCACTTTTGATATCAAAATCCCTTTGCTCCCAAGACCAATTTTCTGTTGCCGGTATCATAGCCATGTTAACGACATTTAATAAAAACCACATTGCGCCAAGCAGCACTACAACTCGGACTATTTTCTTAATTTTCTTTTTACCCAACAGATCCCTCCAGGCTAATCCCCACCAGTTTCTGTGCCTCGACGGCGAATTCCATGGGGAGATTCTGCAGCACTTCGCGGCAAAATCCGTTGACGATCAGACCCACTGCCTCCTCCGCCGACAGGCCGCGCTGCAGGCAATAAAATAACTGATCATCGGAAATCCGGCTCGTGGTCGCTTCATGCTCGCACATGGCTGACGGATTTTTACTCTCTATATAGGGCACCGTATGCGCCCCGCACTCATCGCCAATCAGGAGCGAGTCGCACTGGGTGAAGTTTCGCGCCCCTTCGGCCTTGGGCATAATTTTTACAAGGCCGCGGTATGTGCTGTCCGAACGGCCCGCCGCAATGCCCTTGGAAATGATACGGCTGCGTGTGTTGCGGCCGATATGGATCATCTTGGTGCCGGTATCGGCCTGCTGGCAATTGTTTGTGATCGCCACCGAGTAGAACTCTCCCTGCGAATTGTCCCCTTTCAGAATGCAGGATGGGTATTTCCATGTAATCGCGGAACCCGTTTCAACCTGGGTCCATGAAATCTTGCTGTTGCGCCCCTCGCACAGCCCGCGCTTGGTCACGAAATTATAAATGCCGCCTTTGCCCTGCTCATCGCCCGGATACCAGTTCTGGACGGTTGAATACTTGATCTCGGCATCATCATGCGCGATCAGCTCAACAACGGCGGCGTGCATCTGCCGCTCGTCACGCATCGGCGCCGTGCAGCCCTCGAGATAGGAGACATAGGCGCCCTTGTCTGCGATGATCAAAGTGCGTTCAAACTGGCCCGTATTCAGCTCGTTGATACGAAAATAGGTCGAAAGCTCCATAGGGCAGCGCACGCCCGGCGGGATATAGACGAAAGAACCGTCTGTAAATACCGCGCTGTTCAGACAGGCGTGCTTGTTGTCGTGATAGGGAACGACCGAACCCATATATTTGCGAACCAGTTCGGGATGTTCACGTACGGCATCACTGATCGAGCAAAAAATAACACCTGCTTTTTTCAGCTCCTCCTTGAATGTCGTCGCCACAGACACGCTGTCAAACACGACATCAACGGCCACGCCTGCCAGTATTTCGCGCTCTCGCAACGGAACACCCAGCTTTTCATAGGTTTCCAGCAGCCGTGGGTCGACCTCGTCCAGTGATTTGGGACGCTTCGCCATTTTGGGCGCGGCATAATAATAGGCCCCCTGATAATCAATATCCGGGTGAACGACCTTGGCCCAGCGCGGCTCCGGCATTTTCAGCCATTGCGCATAGGCTTTCAGACGCCACTCCAGAAGCCATTCCGGCTCGCCTTTTTTAGCCGAGATATAGCGTACAATATCCTCATTCAGACCTTTGGGCGCCTTTTCGGACTCAATATCCGTGACGAACCCGGCTTCGTATTTGCCGCGCTCCTGCACCTGACGGATGGTATCCTTTGTCGCCGCCATGACTACCTCCCCTGCCGTCTTTCCGGCACCATGTCGGCCAGCGAAACCTGAGACAATGCGTTGCGCAGCACCCGGTTCACGGGCGTCCAGCGCCCGTTCAGGGCACACACGCCTTCCAGAGCACAACTATCGTGACTTCCTTCTGTACAGGCGGTCAGCGTGATCGGACCCTCCATCGCGGCAATGATTTCTGTGACGGGCAGTTCCGCCGCATCGCGCTCCAGCCTGTATCCGCCGGCCACGCCGCGCACCGACAAAATAATGTTGCTCCGCGCCAGAAGTTTAAGCACCTTGGCCACTGTCGGCTCCGGCAGGCCGGTCTTCGCCGACAGGGTTGACGCGGACAGCAACTCGCCATTCTGGCGCGCCATTTCGGCCAGAACCACGACAGCATAATCCGTTAATCGCGAGAGGCGGATCATCCGCAAATCCTTTCCATCCGGGTTTTCACCGGCTAAATCGTACGAAAGCGGTACGTATTAATGCCTACGCCTTTCCCCGATTTCAAGCTTTTCCGGTATACCTATATAGTACTGTATAAGTCCTTTTTTCAACAGCCCTTTTAATATCGGCTATCACAGTATAAACTTCATGAGAAAATTGAGGAATTTCAATGCGATCGCCTCTGCGTCTTTACGTCCCCGTCTATGCCGTCACGCTTCTGGCCAGTGCGTTTTTGCTGTTCGCTGTTCAGCCCCTTTTTGGCAAGATGCTCCTGCCCCTGCTGGGCGGCGCTCCCGCCGTCTGGAATACCGCCATGGTTTTCTTCCAGATCCTGCTGCTGGCGGGCTATGGTTATGCTCACCTGATTTCAAGCCGCCTGAAAATCGGCTGGCAAAGTCTCCTGCATATCGGCCTGCTGCTAAGCTTCGCGCTGCTCTCGCTGCCTGTCGGCCTGCCGCCCGGGCTTCAGCCTCCTGTCACGGCCAACCCGAGTCTGTGGCAACTGGGCGTGATGCTGGCCGCCGTCGGCGGGCCTTTTTTTGTGCTTGCAGGAACCGCTCCACTTCTGCAGCACTGGTTTTCCCGCACGCCGCATCCCGACTCCGGCAGCCCTTACTTCCTTTATGCCGCCAGTAATCTGGGATCAATGACCGCGCTCCTGCTCTATCCGGTGGCCATAGAACCGCTGCTGACCGTTCATACCCAGAGCACAGCCTGGGCTGCGGGATATGGCGCTCTGATCGCTCTGACCGGAATCTGCGCGTTGCTTGTAGACCGTAAAGCGCCTCACGATCACATCGCTTCACAAACACAGACGGCGGACAAAAATGACAGGCCGGACGCTGCGAAAATCGCCTCCTGGCTGCTTCTCTCCTTCATACCATCAAGCCTGATGCTCGGTGTCACGACGTTCATTACCACCGATCTGGCATCCACCCCCTTGCTCTGGATACTTCCGCTGGCGTTATATGTCAGCACTTTCATCATCGCCTTCGCGCGCCGGGCTCTTGTGAAAATGGGCACATTGCTGACCTGGCAGGCCGTATTCATGGTCAGCGCCATTTCTCTCTTCAGCAACCTTCTCCATCCGCTGCTCACGCTGACGCTGCATCTTGTCCTGTTTTTCCTGACAGCCCTGATATGTCATATGCAGCTGTCAGCCATGAAGCCGGCCAATACGAAATACCTGACCGCCTTTTACCTGATCATGTCAGCGGGCGGCGCGCTCGGCGGTATGTTCAATGCGCTGGTAGCGCCTCTGATTTTCGTTCTGCCCTATGAATATAGTCTGGTTCTGGCCCTGTCCGCATTCATGCGCTATCACACGGACGGCTTGCAATCCCTGCGCGCCGCGTGGAAACCCCTTGCCGATACACTCTCCCGGAAAAATCCGGCCTCGATCGTGAAGATACTGCTGCTGCCCGGAATCACACTCTTCTTATATGCGGCTGTGCTTTGCGGGCTGGGGATCAAGCCGGATATAAAGGGTGCGTTTCCCGAAGGCCTTATGCGCCTGCTGCTGGATTTCGGGATCAATTTCTCTGTCATCGCCTGCCTGCTGTTCCTGTTCGTAAGCCTGATCATATTGCATCACAGGCGCTGGGCTTTTGCTCTGGTCATAGCGTTTATATTGCTGACCACACCCATGAATAACTGGAATTTCAGACACAAGCCGATTTTTCAGGAGCGCAACTTCTTCGGCGTCCTGAAAGTGGCGGATGCGGAGGATTCCGGCGTACGTCTATTCATGCACGGCACGACACTGCACGGCGCCCAGCCGCTTGATGATGCCTATAAAATGATTCCTGTCACTTATTATTACAAGACAACCCCGGCGGGTGAGATTTTTGAAATCCTGAACAAAAAGAAAGGCCCGCAAAAAATCGCCGTGCTGGGACTGGGTGTGGGAAGCGTAGCCTGTTACGCGCGCAATGATCGATTTTTCGATTTTTACGAAATCGACCCCGATGTCGCCGCCATCGCGGAAAATCCTCTCCTTTTTACCTATCTTTCGAATTGCGGCAGCCGGTACAAGATCACACTGGGTGATGCCCGTCTGAAAATCGCCGGGGCCCCGGACGATAGCTATGACATGATTTTCCTGGATACGTTCAGCTCAGACAATATTCCTGTTCACATCCTGACTGCCGAAGCCTTCGATCTATATCTGACAAAACTCAATAAAGACGGACTGATTGCTATCAATATCTCCAACCGCCATCTTAATCTGGAACCCGTCATTACGGGGATTGCCCGAAACGCCGGCATAAAAGTCCTGTTCAAAAGCAAGGCGCCCGGCCGGATTGAAGGCACTAAAATATCTTATACGGGCTCAATATTCGCCATTCTGGCCCGCGATGAAAAAGCCCTGACGCCGTTTCGTGATTCGGGCTGGCATGATCCCCGAGATGATATTATCAGGCGCCCCTGGCATGACGACTTTTCAAACATTCTTGGAGTGCTGCGTTTCAAAAAGCCTGTTGCAGAGCAATAAAATCGCTGCAGCGCGTCACATTTTCTTCACAAAGATTCCCACCATTAACCTTCTTTAAACCATTGGCGCGTCACAATTGGCTCATAGGAATATAGAGTACATAATGTAATTTATTTCTTGAAAGGACTAACGCCGATGCCCACCACCGAATTCAACACCCTCAGCAACGCAGAACAACTGGCCCGCCTGGCGACGGCCTGCATCCCCGAGGAGGTCTCCGGGCCTCTGGTCCGGGATCCCGTACGGTCTCCGGCGTTGCACAGAATGTTAAAAGCGGGCCAATAGCCCGCTTTTTTAATGCCCTGATCCTAGGCTGCCGCCGGGACCTCATGTTTTATTGCGGCGCACACAAAGGGGCTACATTCTGCCGCGTTTCAAATTCATGTAAAACAGCTTCCGCCTTCTCACGCAGCCTTTGATCAGGCTGGGCTTCCACAACCGAATGCCACTGCTTCATCAGGCCTGTAAAATATTCACGGACAATCTGGCCATTTTTATCGCCCGGCTTCGTTCCTGCCGTGTTAGCAAGAGCCGCCGCCAGATTCGCCGCATCATAATTATAGCCCTTTCTCTGTAAAATCTGGCTGGTTTCAAGGGCCTGCTTGCATACGGCAAGCATCTCCTGCCGGGATTCGGGATAGGCCGGCGACAGGGGATTGAGCCGGCGGCGAATGGATTCAGCCGCCAGAACGGGATTGATTGAGAGCGCCTTCCCAATTTCTCTGTTTGCCCATTGCGAATAAAAAAAGCTTTCCTCATCCGATTCGGACTCACGTACCCTGTCCTGAATCTGGGCCACATAGCGACTCATCTCCGCCAGAAAACGTTCCTCCAGCTCCTCTTCGGTTACGCCCCTGGTCCTGCAATATTCTTCCATCCCGCTATCGCTCCTCGAAAGAACGGCCAGAAGATCAGCCATTTCATACTCGGACCGAATCATGGAAAAATGCTGCCTTTCCTTATGGTAGTCATCCACATCGGTATCTAATGTATCGGGATCTAAATTTTTTATTAGCTTGTCCAGAATGGGAATCACAATTTCCGGGCAGAGTTTGGCGATTACATCCAGCTTTTTGTACCAGCTTTCAATCGGCCGGCTTTCCTTGATCTGCAATCCTCTTTTCTTCCCGCTCATTCTGTCGAGCCGCTGGCCTTCCATGACCGCGGCCACACCATAGCTCGCCATGTAATCAAAAAGATTATCCCTGACAGCTTGCCGGGAATAGGGCCTGTGACTGCTGGTCCGGCGAACGACATCGGATAAAGATTCTTGGAGCGGTGAGTAGGGATTCTCAACAATGTCGTCAAAAGTGCTCTGTGGCATATCCAGAAACGCCAGACAGTGGCCGATCATGCTGCCCATGTTGCTTAGCGGGTTCTGAACAATACCCTCGCCGTCTTCAGCCGGCAGTTCCTGCTCTTCCAAATCCTGCGCCTGGGTATCTGTCTGCCTATCCGTCACGTGGGCCTGCCTTTCATATGTCCGGATATCCTAGCGCAAACTAAATATTATGTCAATAAATTTCAGGCTGCAGGAGACCTTATCTTATTGAAATATCTGATAACTTATTTACAGACGAGACTTAACAGCGCCGTTGCCGGCCGGCAGTCTTCCCAGCCCCGGAGTTTCAGACGGCCGGTAGCAGCATTGGCCTCAAAGGCCAGCCGGGTGCGGACATTGAGAACCGGCGGCTCCACCCAGTCGAAATTTCCCTGCCGGTGCGGCAGATGCCGGTTCATATGCGCCACCCGCTCATGCGTCTGGGTGGGGCGGACCAGCCCCTTCCACTGATCGTTCAGCCAGTGATTCCCGGCACACAACGCCGCAGCGTTTTGATGGATAACGGCTTGCCGGCATTCACGCTCAACGATGGCCTGCTCACCCGCCTTCGTTCCCGTGACAACAAAAATCGCCGGAACACACAAAGGCGTTTCCGTCAGCATTTTAACGGCCGCTTTATAATCAGCGCATTCCTCAAAAACCTTCCGCAGAAGGATCGTCGCCGGCATATCCGTACTTTTGTGCATTCTGATCCGTGAGAGAATCCAGCCACCCGCGAGACCCACGCCGAAGTCATGAACAGGTGCCTGATTGATGGCAATTGCAAAACGACCTGTCGCCAGACCCTGAATCACACCAATGAATCCGGGATACGCCATGTTCCAATAAGGCCCGGCCGCGCCCTCATGCCGGGCCAGTACAATCTGGTCGCCCATATCTTTCATGGGCCAGTCGAGGGTGCGAAACAAACGCACACCCTTGCCTTCCGGGTCCGGGGTGGCCGTGGTGGTGCATCCCCATTCATAGCTCAAGTTGAGTGTGTAAATGCTCCGATGGCCGGTTTCCTGCGCCACCATATCGATTTCATTATGATAGGGCGGACATGCACGGCCCAGCCACCAGCGTGATATGTACCCCGCCACTTCAAGCAGCGTCCCCCCGAACGATTTGCGGGCAGCATCAATCATCCCCTTCGCACGGGCGCGCTCTTTCAGAAATAGCTCTGCGGGCGAGCGGCAATCCTCAATCACCGGAATAACCGGCAGGGGCATGATGTCTTTATTCATAAAAAAACAGATAAAGGGCGCCCGGAAAACAGGCAAGATTTATTTCGTCGCCCGAAAGCTGATAGCCGGGTTTTTATCCTGCGCGTCCTGCAAATGCCAGGCGTTACGGGCAAGGAAGACCGGGTCGCCATCGTGATCGTTGGCCACCGCGCTCTGGTTTGAATCCATAAATTTTTTCAGGGCCAGAGGATCGACCGCCGAGATCCAGCGCGCTGTATGAAGCGCCGTTTCCTCAAACTTCACGGGTACGTCGTATTCGGTGCGGATGCGATCGGCCAGAACGTCGAACTGCAGCGCCCCGACGACGCCGACAATCCAGTTCGAATCAAGCGCGGGCTTAAATATCCGCGCCGCCCCTTCCTCGGCCAGCTGTTCCAGCGCGCGGCTCAAATGCTTGGCTTTCAGCGGATCGTCTGGCCGCGCCCGCTGCATCAGTTCGGGCGCGAAGCTGGGAATGCCGGTAAAATGCAGATCCTCTCCTTCCGTCAACGCATCGCCGATACGCAGGTTGCCGTAGTTGGGCAGGCCAATAATATCGCCGGGGAAGGCTTCTTCCGCCGCCTCGCGGTCCTGCGCCATGAACATCAGGGGGCTATGCATCGGCAAAATCTTGCCGCTGCGTACATGCTTGAGCTTCATGCCCTTTTTGAAAGGACCCGTACATATCCGGGCGAAAGCGATGCGATCCCGGTGCTTGGGATCCATGTTGGCCTGTATCTTGAAAATGAAGGCCGATACTTTCGGCTCTGATGGCCTGATTTCACGTTCGGCCGCCTTTTGCGGACGCGGCGACGGTGCATAACGCCCGATACCGCCCAAAAGCTCCCGTACGCCGAAATTGTTCACGGCGCTGCCAAAAAAGACCGGGCTTAAATGCCCCTCAAGGTAAGACTGGAGATCAAACGGCTTGCACAGGCCACGCACCATATCCACGTCCTCGCGCAGTTTCGCTGCCTGATCGGAGTTGAGAAGCGTGTCCAGTTTGGGATCATCCAGACCGCTGCATTCAATGCCCTCAATTAGAGCCTCGCCTTTCGTGCGATCGAACAGTATCAGCTTGTCATTCAGCAGATCATAACAGCCGCGGAAATCCCGCCCCATGCCGATAGGCCAGCTGGCAGGCGTGACGTCGAGCGCCAGCCTCTGCTCGATCTCGTCCAGAAGCTCAAGCGGCTCGCGCCCGTCACGGTCCATTTTATTGATGAAGGTCATGATCGGCACATCGCGCAGGCGGCAGACTTCAAAAAGTTTCAGCGTCTGCGGCTCAATGCCCTTGGCGGCATCCAGAACCATCACCGCACTGTCCACCGCCGTCAGAACGCGGTAGGTATCTTCGGAAAAATCCT
>JANWLB010000048.1 GCA_025451095.1 Alphaproteobacteria bacterium | reverse complement strand
GGTCTTTTGGCCGCCGCCGATCACATTGTCTTAACGAGCAATGGCTCCCACTCTCTTCTCAGCGAAGCGCTCTTTTCAGGAAAAAATGTCTACACGTACATGAATTGGCGCGAGCTTCCCAAACTGAAAAGGGCAGGATACATCACGGATCTGGCCGAGATCGACACTCTAAAACCTCTTCCGACCCGGCCGAAAACGCCGCTCGATGAGACCGCCGGTTTCGCCGGAAAGATTGTAAGAGATTATCGCGCTGCAATGCGCGCGGACAAGGCGCGGATTGAACCGCCCCGTTTGATTTGATGCCATGACAAAAAAGAAAAAATACATTTCTCTCCCGTCCAAATTCAACAACGGCGCCACGCCGCTGATCATGGCCTATATAGGCGAGGATGATCCCCATCGCGGCGACAGCAAGGCGGCGGAAGGGATCGGCCGCACGATTGCGGAACAGATGAAGGGACAGTACGTCTATGTCGACGCCACCATGCGCAAGAAAATCTTTCCGCGCCTTAGGAGCATAGAAGCACGTCTGCGCGCGTTGCTGCGGCGGGATGGCATTCCCGACATAGCCATCGGCACCGACACATGGAATATAAAAGAGCTAACATCTAAAAACGCCGTATACACTGTAACCTCAATGAACGAATACCTGGCTTCTGATTTAGGCATAAAAGATGATGATCTTGTTGCCCACCATCTCACCCCTCAGCTTTTATCCGCCGCGGGCACGGAGTTTGAAAAACAATATCCCTGGCTCCCCCGGCCTTTGATTGCGGTGATGGTGGCCAACAGCCTGGGAGACGGCAACGACAAGGAACTGGCTCTTTATTTAGCGCATCTCGCTGCTGCTTATCCGCAATGCACTCTTTTCCTTTGCCCAAGCCGGCGTGCAGCAGGGGTGCAATTTCGCGTTCACGCAAGCCTCAGCGGCATCTTCGGAAAAATCGACAAAGCCCTTGCTGGCAAGGGACCAAATCATACTCAGTTCAACTCCCTGCCCCTACATTTAAAACGCATCTTCCGGCACATGGACAAACAATCCCCGCATTCACGGCTGCGGGGGCGGACATGCACTATAAGCCCCTCTTACAAAAAAGCTCTTTCCGGATACAATCCCTATCTGGGGCTCCTGGCAAACGCTGATCATTTTATCGTGGCGGGTGATTCATATTCGATCGTCAGCGAGGCCCTGTATACCGGAAAGAAAGTTTATGTGTTTGAGCCAGGAGACGACAGATACGACCGGCTTCGCAAAAGAGGTTATATTGTGGATCTGGAAGATATTGATTGCCTGCGCCCCCTGCCTGCGAAAAAAATAAAACCGCCTGATACGACAAACTGCGTCGCACAGGCAATCATAAACCGCTACGAAAAAGAGATCGGACAGCTTAACAAATCTGAAAGACCTACGCCTTTCATTATGGGATGACTATTCCCCCTGCGCTGCGCTGAATCCCGGCTTGCCGTCGAACGTATGCAGCATCACAGCCTTGGTGAAATTCATGTCGGCCTTGTTCAGCCGGTCGAGCAGCGCGATAACCTGCGATGTGCGCACCTGCGTGCCTTTCTCCTTCACCATGAATCGCAAGCGCCAATTGTCGGCGCAAAACGTGCCGGGCTGCCCTTTCGGCCAGACCTTGACGCCGCGGTTGGAGATCATCGACAGCTCCAGCCCTTCGCCGACACAGGGCAGAACGCACTTGGCCAGCTCCTCGGGCGTGCCGTCGAAATTCATGTTCAGGTCGACGCCGACGCGCTCTTTCTTTTCTTCCTTGCGCGGCTTTAAGGGGGGCAGCTTCATGCCGCCCGGCGGCACGCCGTTGTAATTGACGGCCTTGAGCTTCTGCGGCATCTGGCCGAGCCGTTCGATCACGGCGCGGCAGAAACCTTCGGTGCCGACTTTTTCGCGGCTGACCCTGGGGCGAAAAATTTCACCCGTATGAATGCCATCCTCGATCGTCTTCAGCCACGCATTGTGAACGCGGGCGGCCACGTCGCCCTGGCCGATATGGACCAGCATCATAACCGCGCCCAGCAAAAGACCGGAGGGGTTGGCGATGCCTTTGCCCGCGATATCAGGGGCGCTTCCATGCACGGCCTCGAACATGGCGAAATCGATTCCGATGTTCGACGATCCGCCGAGACCGACCGATCCCGTGATCTCCGCCGCGATATCGGAAATGATGTCACCATACAGGTTGGGCGTGACGATGATGTCGAACATATGCGGATAAGCGGCAATCTTGGCCGCGCCGATATCAATGATCATGTGATTTTTCTCGATATCCGGGTATTCCGCACCGATCTCGTCGAAGACCTTGTGAAACAGGCCGTCGGTCAGCTTCATGATATTGTCCTTCGTCATGCAGGTGACCTTCTTGCGGCCATTCGCGCGGGCATATTCAAAGGCGTAGCGTACGATACGCTCCGTACCGGGGCGGGAGATGATCTTGAGTGAGGACATGACGTCCTGGCTCTGGCGGTATTCGATACCGCCGTACAGATCTTCCTCGTTCTCGCGCACGATGACCAGGTCCATGTCGGGATGCGGCGTTTCGACATAGGGCGCATAGGAAATGCAGGGGCGCACGTTCGCATACAGACCGAGAGTTTTGCGGATCGTGACATTCAGACTCTTGAAGCCGCCGCCCTGCGGCGTGGTGATAGGCGCTTTCAGAAACACCTTGGTGCGGCGCAGGGAATCCCACGACTTGTCCTCGATCCCGCTGCTCACGCCGCGCTGATAGACCGCCTGCCCGATCTCGATCTCCTCAAGCTTCAGGGCCGCGCCTGCATCGTCCAGTATGCGCAGTGTGGCGTCCATAATTTCGGGACCGATGCCGTCGCCGCGGGCGATGGTGATAGGTGTCTTGTTTGTCATGATGCTCCTCGTTCCGATTCAAAACCCGGAGTATTGTATCCTGTTTTGATTGACAAACACAGACGATCTGCAAGAATCCCTGAGAAAACAATATACGGGAGATGTTATGCTTATAGCCCCCTGGCACCCGGCGGCGCTGCTCTGTCTGATCGTTTTCTTCCTTTCCTATGTCGGCGTTCTGATGGAGGAGCGCCTGCGGCTCATCAAATCCAAGCCGGTCATGCTGGGCGCCGCCCTGATATGGCTGATCATCGCCCTGACGGCGCCGACACAGGGCATTACCCACGAACAGCTTCATGAGGCCGTCAATCACGGTCTTGGCGAATACGGCGCCCTTCTGCTGTTCCTGCTCTCCGCCATGACATTCATCGGCGCCCTGCAGGAACGCCGGGTTTTCGACTTCCTGAATGCCCGCCTTGTCCGCGCCGGCCTCAACCTGCGCCAGATTTTCTGGATTACCGGGCTGATGGCTTTTTTCCTGTCGCCGCTGGCCGACAATCTAACAACGGCGCTGGTGGTCGGAGCCATCGTTCTGGCCGTCGGCCGGGACAGCCCGCGTTTCATAGTTCCCGCCTGCGTCAATATCGTCAATTCCGCCAATGCCGGCGGGGCTTTTTCGCCGTTCGGCGATATCACCACCCTGATGGTTTGGCAGGCTGGAAAGGTCGATTTTTTTGAATTTTTTTCGCTGTTCGTCCCGTCGCTCGCCTGCTTCCTCATCCCAGCCGCGATCATGAGTTTTTTTGTGCCCCGCGATAAGCCTCCTGCTTTAGCCCAGGATATCCACCTCAGGCGCGGTGCGAAATTCATCATGTTCCTGGGACTGGCCACAATCGCCACAGCCGTTGTTTTCGAACAGTTTCTGGGGCTGCCCGCCTTCATGGGCATGATGGCCGGGCTTTCCGCGCTCATGATGACCGCCCATTTTATCGGCAAGGCCGAGAGTGAGGATGAAGACGGGTTTGATATCTTCAAGCTGCTCTCACGGATCGAATGGGACACACTTTTGTTCTTTTTCGGAGTCATGTTCTGCGTCAGCGGGCTGGCGTTTATCGGCTACATGGAGATAGTCTCCCGCACCTTATATGAAGGCTGGGGGCCGGATGTCACGAATATCGCCATGGGACAGATCTCCGCCATTATTGACAATATCCCGATCATGTTTGCCGTCCTGACCATGAACCCGGAGATGAGCCATTTTCACTGGCTTCTAATCACCCTGACCACCGGCATCGGCGGCAGCCTGCTGTCCGTCGGGTCCGCCGCCGGCGTGGCCCTGATGGGGCTGGCGAGCAAGCAATACACTTTCACCGCCCACCTGAAATGGCTGCCCGTCCTGGCGCTGGGCTATGCGGCGGCCATTGCGGTCCACTATCTGCTGAACGGCCCCTGACGAACCATCCTGAAATTGCTTTTTTTGCCGGCTTGGTTTAAATAAAACCCATGCTGACTCAGGAAATTATAATAAAAAAGCGCGATGGATCTGCGCTGAGCTCGGGGGAGATCGATGCCTTCTGTCGCGGCGTGACCGACGGCAGCGTCAGCGAGGGCCAGATCGCCGCCTTCTGCATGGCCGTGTTCCTGAACAAGCTGAACCGGGAGGAGCGCGTGGCGCTCACCTTGTCCATGGCGCGCTCCGGGATCGTTCTCGACTGGTCGGATTTGGGGTTGAACGGCCCTGTTCTCGACAAACACTCAACAGGCGGGGTGGGAGATAAAATCTCCCTGATGCTGGCCCCTGTCGTCGCCGCCTGCGGCGCGTATGTGCCGATGATATCCGGGCGCGGGCTCGGCCATTCGGGCGGCACGCTTGATAAGATGGATGCAATCCCCGGCTATAACAGCCAGCCCGATTTAAGCCTCTTTCGCCAGGCGGTGAAAGAGGCAGGCTGCGCCATTATCGGCGCGACGAAGGACATCGCCCCTGCCGACCGTGCCCTATACAGGGTGCGCGACGTTACCGGATCGGTCGAAAGCATGGATCTGATCACCGCCTCCATCCTCTCCAAAAAACTGGCAGCGGGGCTGCAGGGGCTGATCATGGACGTCAAATTCGGCACCGGCGCTTTCATGCAGGATTACGCGGCGGCGCGCGATCTCGCCTCCAATCTGGTCAGCGTCGCCAACGGCGCGGGCCTTCCTACCATCGCCCTGATGACCGACATGAACCAGGTCCTGGGCCGCACGGCCGGCAACGGGGTCGAGGTACGCGAGGCTGTTGAGTTTCTGCGCGGGGAAAATATTGACCCGCGCCTGTATGAAACAACAATGGCGCTGTGCGCCGATCTTCTGGTACTGGGAAAAATTGCCGCAACGCCGGAAGCAGCACGGCTTATGGCGGAAGAAAAACTGGAAAGCGGTCATGCCGCCGCGGTTTTCAGCCGCATGGTGAAAGCGCTGGGCGGCCCCGGCGACATTATCGAGAAATATGATCGCCATCTGGGCCATGCGCCCATACGTCATGAGGTCCGCAGCCCCGAAAATGGCGTGCCGGTCCATATCGACACCCGCGCGCTGGGCCTGGCGGTGATTGAACTGGGCGGCGGACGGCGCGTTGCCGCCGACAAGATCGATCACAGCGTCGGCCTGACCGACATCGCCGCACTCGGCGAAGATGTCGGTCCCACCGGCCGCCCGCTGGCCGTTATCTGGGGGCGCGATCAAGCGAAAGTTTCAAAGGCCGAAGCCATGATCCGTGCCGCCTATAAAATCGGCCCCGCCTCGTCCTTCGCTTCCATGCCTCTGATCCGTGAGCGGATCACAGCCTAAAACCGCCCGTTGCCGCCGATTTTATCGTCGCTGCGCCTGTAGACATACACGCCCAGAACGGACAGGCCGACGGTCCAGATCACGCTCATGGATGCCGCCGCCTCGAACAGGGCGGGCGCTTCCGCCGTGCGGAAAATCATGACATAGGCAAGGCCAAACATCTGCGCCGCCCAGGTCAGCGCCATCAGATAACCGAAAGTCGGGCGCATGCGCCGGACATAGGGGTCCTCCGACGCCACCTCGGAACGCAGGCTTTTATTGATCTCGCCCAGCGTCATGCCATATTCCCTCATTTTTATTTCTGCCATTTTCTCGGCATGGCGATTGGCCTCCTCCACGGCGGCCGGCGCAATCTGCCCCGTCTCCATGGCCTTATCCAGCTCGCCCAGCGCGCGGGCAGCGCCCTTAGCCGCCGGGTGGTCAATCTTTCCCAGAGAGTCCGATAATATTCCGGCGATCGCCGGTATGCCGATTTTGGCAAGCAACGCGGGTATGGTCATGGGGCTTCCTCCAGTTTGTAAAAAATGTGTCTGCCGATGACGGCGCTTGGTTTTTTTCCCTGCGCCCAGACCGGCACCGCTCCGGCCGCGTGATAATGCGTAGCGCCATCCGTGGGGTCGGACAGGCTGGCGAATACAGCGCGGCGTGCAATCCGCAGAGCCGTGGCGAAATAAAAATCCTCTGTCTCGGCTACAGCCAGAATTTTTCTGAAATTCGGGTCGTCCTTGTTCCAGCAGCTGAACTGGTAAGGCTTCTGGCAGACCTGGATGATTGTTTCGCCCCACCAGTATCCGCCCCTGCCTTGCGCGATCCGCACGCGGTTCAGGACGACTGACGCCACGGCCTGCATTCCCGCCGTTCCTTCACTCCGCGCTTCGCCCCACAGGGTGCGGGCCAGCACATCGACTTCCAGCGCGCTGTGAAAGGCGCGCGCGGAATCGGCTTCCTCCCGGCCGGCGCCGGGAACAAGTATTTTCATGATAATCTCCTTTTTCAGTAAATCTCAGGGTTCCCGGGCCCGCAGAGCCTCGGTCTTCAGTGCGGTTGTATCCAGTTTCGCCTCGATACGCAGCAGATGCCCGACCAGCCGGGATTCAAGCTCCCGCATGTCGGCAATGGCGGCATAGCTCTTGGCCACCTCAAGTTTAAAAGCCGCCAACGCCTCACGCATCTGGGCGTTGCGCACATCCAGGCTTTCGCGCAGACGGGAGAGGGCGCGCTCCGACTCCCGTTTCGTGCGCCAGATCAGCCAGAACAGGCCGCTCAAAGCGGGCAACTCTACGGCTGTGATCCACCAGACAAGCTCCTGCGAGGGCATTAATCCTCCTAAATCTCGAAATCGGTTTTAGCTTCGTGCGCGCCGCGCGCGCCCGGCCAGTCCTGCCGCCCCGCAAAACGCTCATGTTTCAGGCGCACGGGCTCAAGTGAAAGCGCGCCCGCCACGGCGTCCAGCCCGTCATCCCGCCCGCTTGTGCGGCCCGGCTTCCATTCCCGCATTTCAGTCAGAAACGGCGTGTCTTTGACCATGTCATGCGCGTACAGTGCCCGCGCCGCCAGAACGGCGTCGAACGATTCCAGTATGCGCAGATCCTTCGGTCGCGTGCTGCTGACTTCCTGCACCGTGCAGGGCACACGCAATTGCGCAAGCTCACGGCGCAGGATAGCGGGCAGGAAACGGCCGATGCCGTTAATTTCAACCGTCACGCACGGCACGAACAAGGCACGGGCGGCTTCGGCCACGATACGGCTCTGATGGGTCGCCTCATCTATGGCGGCGGCATCATCGGGTACACCTATATACAGGACACGCTGAAGGAAATATTGCCCCTCCCCGTCTGCGAACAGGATAGCCAGCACGCTGGCGTCGCCGCCGCGGCCGAAAGCCGGGTCCCACCAGGCGCGGCACGAAATCAGCCGCCGTCCTTCAAGGTAAAGGCCGCCATCAATCTCGTCTCTGTACGGCTGGCCGCCATAAAACCGCAGCGCGGCGGGATCGAGGCGACTTTCCGCGATATTCACCGGCGTCAACATCATCTGCGAGGCGAAGCGGGCAGGTCCGGCGGCCTTGCGAATACGTGCGATGTCGTCTTGCGAAAACCGCTGCGGCCAGGCACTGCGGCCCTGTCCGTCCACGAGCGGGATCTCGAGACGCTCAAAACCTTCCAGAAAAGGGGCGCTTTCCCCGGCCTCCTTGCATGATTTCCGCGCATAGATGCTGTGCCAGCTGTGCGGCGTGCCCAGGTAAAGCAGGCTGCCGCCCGGCACCAGCACGAAATCGTTTTCAATCAGCCGCTCGCGCAGCACTGCGCGCTTATCCGCCGTATCGCATGTATTCGGCACCTCGACGTCATCGCAGATGATGACATCGGCCCGGCTGCCCGTCACGTTGGTTTCAATGCCGCGCGCCATCATCGAAGGATCGCGCAGCTCGCATTCACGGTTGACGGTAAAACGGTCGGCGCCCCACTGATCCGCCCGCGCGGGTTTCATATGAGCGGTCAGAGGATGACGCTCGATAATCTTCCTGACATTGCGCACCATCTTGCGGGCCAGCATCAGGTCGGCGCCAATCACCATGATACGCAGGGCGGGATTGCGGTATAAAAGCCAGCCCGCGAACAGACCCGCGACAGTCGATTTTCCGCTGGAGCGAAATGCCTGCAGCAAAAGCCTTGTCTGCCCCTCCGTCCATGACCGCTCCAGCCACTCCGCCATGCGGAAATGAAGTGCCGGCGTCGCCTGCCCCTGAGCGCGGTTCCATACCGACAGGAACATCTTGAATCCCGTCTCGTGCGGCATGGTCATCCTGTGAAAATAAAAAAGGCGCCCGGGAAAGGCGCCTTGGTTAAAATTTAGAATTCTTAATAATCAACGAAGAGTAAGCTCCGGAAATCTAAAAGGCGTATAAAGCGCCTTCTCAGGCGTTACCGATTCCAGCTTTGAAGGAGCCTCCGGTGCCGGAGACACATTTTTCTTCACATCGGCAGAAATCGTGGGAGACGTAGAATGGGCTGCCCGGTAAAACTCCCCTGACAGATCGTCTGACTTCCATACTTTTCCCGCCCGTTTCGGCTGCAATTCCTTTTCAAGACCCTGCACAAGCGCCTGTATACCTTCCAGACCCGCCGGAACACCCGCTTTTTTCCAGGCCCGGTCGGAGTTCGGATCAAGACCGGCTTTACGAAGATAGTAGCATGCCAGCTCATAGGAGCCCCGAGGCGTACTGGTGTTGCGATCATAAAGATCCTGAACATTTTTGCGTGCGTCGCGCAGGTTGCCCTGACGTAGAACCACCGCCAGCGTACGCAGACCGTTTTTCAGCCCCATTTTCTGCCAGGCTTCATCCGTGTCCGGATCAAGGCCGGCTTTGCGCATATTGTGTTTTGCGCATTCAAAATAATTGTTGGTCACGCCATAAGCCCTTTCATGGCGCATATCGAAAACATCGCGCCGCGCTTCCTTAAGGGCTTGATCCTGTGTCATTTTCATAGAAATTTCCTCTGTTTTACAGCCTCAATCACCTGCTCTTTTTATATTATTTACATAATTAAATCAATAAAAATCGGGGCCGGCGGCTTCATAAAACCACCCGCCGGAACCGGCTTTTCAGGCCGGGCCAGGGAGAGGAGGAGCTGCCGGAACCGAAGCGCGCAGGCGACGTGCCGGCGGTCGGGCGGAATCCGCCAGCAACAGGAAAACGGCAATCCTGCTTATATCTTTGTCCGTATATCCCAGCCCTCTGATAGTGTTGATGGTCTGTGCTGAGGCCTTTTCCTCGCCCGGATCGCGCTTCTCAGAGAATGTGACAATCGGCACGGGCTTCTCCAGCTTCGCCATGATCGCTTCGCACAGCACCGGATGAGATCTGACGCTTATTTTTTTGAGCGCTTCCTGAGATTCACCCGTGACCTCGGATTCTGAAAGCAGTTCCTCTACAAAACGCACTACGCTGGCCCGAAAATTCCCTCTTAAGCCTGCATGGACATGAGCTAAGTCTTCGATCTCCGCCATGAATTCTTCGGGATCATGGTCGTCGTCAAGCGATGAATCAACTTCTTGAAGAAATTGAGTCCCCATCGCCCAATCCTGGGCATACGAAATATATTTTTCAAAGTAATACTGCCCGATCGTATCCAGAAACGCATCCTTGAGCTGACGCTCCAGGAGATTCCGGTATTCCTCATCCAGATATGCCGCCTTCACGAAAATATTCCTGTCTTCAACCGGGTCGCCTTCGTATTTTGCGATACAGGCGCGGGCTTCTTCGTACGACTGGTGCCAGAAAATATCGCGCTGCTCTTTAAGGCCGCCGAGAATGCCGGCTTTCTTCCACGCTTCATCCGTCTGGGGATCGAGACCCGCCTTCTTCATACACTCACGGGCGAGACAAAGATTGGCATAGGTGCTGCCGGTAGGCCCCTCTTCGCGCATGGCGCGGGCATGGCGTGCGGCAAGTTCCAGAAAAGTGCATTCCACGGCGGTCATGGGGCTCTCCTCTTAAGGATTTGTGACATTCTATTCCTTTATAAGCCCCCCTTTTATTGCATTTTTCACGTTATGTCAACAACTCCCTCGCGCTCGTTATAGGCCAGAACTTCCGCCTCCGCCTCCTGCAGCAACGCGGTCATGATCATCCGGCCATTATGATCGTCCGCCTGCGCGTCGGGCAGATCGGCCCAGCGCGCCAGCTTGAGCAAAAGCTCGACATGCGCGATCGCCACCTTGCACGCGCTGTGATGGGCGGAGAACTCCTTCACACCATCAGGCACGCTCTGCTCGGCAAAACGGTGATAGGAGGTCAGGGCGCGCGCAATCGCGTCGGGCAGGAACAGCGCGATCTGTGCGCGGGATTCGTCTTCTATCTTTTTGTTCATCACAATCCTTACAATTTTTGTTTTCCGAACTCATGTGTATTTGCTCAGAACAAACCAGTGCGACCCGTCGGAAAAAACGGTTATGGCCCGGTACTGCGCACCCAGGGACTGGCTGGCCTGATCAGCGCCGCTGCCACCCTGCTCTGTCACCGTTACGGCATTGCCGGAACTGTCGGTTTTTTTGATCGTCACCCGGCGCCCTGCGGCTTTCGCGGCGTTGGCCGGGGGCAACTGGGCCGTTACCGCCCCGCCGGAAGCGGAAATCAGGTAATAATCCACCGCCATGTCGATCGCATAGGTGCCCGCGGTGCTGACCGTCCGCACACCGCCCGCCATGCGGTTGCAGGACGTTATGAACCAGGCTCCGTCGTATGACAGCGCCGTCACATGATCGCCCTTCGCGCCCAGCAGCACGGATACATTGTCTGGATGAAGCCCGCCTGCACCGCTGACCGTGACAATATTGTCGGTCCCGTCGATCTTTTTCACGGTCATCTCGACGCCATCAGCATCCTCCGGGTCAGGCAGAACGACCGTGAGAGCGCCGCCTATCGCGCTTACCAGATGGCGGCTGTGCGAGAGGTCGAGTTCGACGGTGCCCGTCTCCTCGATCAGCTCCACCTCATAGCGCATCAGTTCAGCGCACAAATCTGATACGCGCGTCCGGGTCAGAGTGTTTTTTTCGCCATCCCCCGCATTCAACGCACAATAGGCGCCGCCCGAATCATCGACAATGACCGCACCTTCGCTCAGCGCCGTCAGGTTAACCAGCGCTGTCCCCGCGGAGCCTTCGTTCAGGCGGACATTGACCATGCCGTCGTCCGAGTCCGTCAGGAGATTGACCAGCAGTGTTTCCTGCGCCTGCGCCCCGATACGCACACAGGCCGAGGCCACGCCGTTCACATGAACCTCGCAGTCCGTGAAACTGTTGTTGGCTGTACCGTATTCGACGTAAATCCCGGCTTCCCCGGTTTCCGCGCCGTCGGCGCTGACCCGCACCCTGTGAAACCTGTTGGCACCGGGATTTTCGCCCGCACCGGTCCGCGTCAGCCATACGCCGTATGCGCCCGGCTCGCTGATCAGGATGTTACTGAAATTATTGCCGTAGCACGGATTGTCCGGCTCCTCGCCGCCATCCAGGAGAATTCCGGTCTGCGCGCCCGCAATCTCTATATTTTCAATGACGTTTTGAATACAGGGGCCGTCGCGGCCATAAAGCTTGATGGCCGCGCTGCCGTCCTCTATACGTAGGTGGCCGGCATAGGCATGACCGGCCGTCATTTCAAGAGCGTTGAAGGCGCCGGAAGAACAGCCGATGATCGTACTCTGGCCAGCACCGCAAAGGGATTGCCCCTCCCCCACCGTAAGCGGCGCCGTGATCAGGTAAACGCCGGGCGGCAGAAACACGCTGTCATGCGCGGCCAGCGCCTGCTGGATCGCCAGCGTATCGTCGGTCAGGCCATCACCCGCCGCACCAAAATCCCTGGCCGATATCTGGTCGCCGAACTTGTCTGAGCTGGTGCGCGTGGCCGCCCCTGTTCCCGAAGCGGTGAAATCCGGCGCCGCCATAGCGCCTTCCAGCGTCACGGCAACCGGGTTGCCATCCTCATCAAACCCCAGCGCCTTGCTGGCGCGTATATTCTTGGGCGGCAGGACGACATCGGCCGGCTCCTCGTCGTCGCTGTAGCGCAGCATCGGCGCCTGATCACGCCCGACCTGCTGGATCGCCGCGGTCAGGAAGTCGAGCTCGTTATTCAGCGCACGGGCGGAAAAATCGCCGCCCTCAATAAAATCCGTCAGGCGCTCCAGCGGCAGGCGCCGCTCCAGCATCAGTATCACGCCTTCCGGGGGCGCTGTTTCAAATTCCACTGTGCCGCCTTCAGTAGCACCGGCGCCCGTTATCTCGAATCCCGCATATTGGGGCGCGCCGTCGAAATAGACGGACAGGTCCTCGCTGGCGAAAACAGGAAAAGGATAAACAAACGAGACCTGTTCTCCGTCCGCAAGATAGCGCACCAGCGGCGCAACGTCGGGCATCTTGATGTGCTCGGGCATGGATAGCTCCTCTTTTGAAAAACCGGACTCGTCAGTAGTTTTCGACGATACGCTGCAGATTCTGACGCTCGATCAGCTGCTGGCGCTGCAGCACGTTGATGCGGCCCTGCGTGGCGATATCCTGATCCAGCGCTGCCGTGCGGATCGTATCCAACCGTTCCCTGTCGGCGCGGTCCTGGTCGCTTTCATCGAACAGGCCGAGCAGAACCGCTTCGGCCGATCCGTCATCCGCCGCGATCCCCTGGGCGCCGAACTGCGCGCGCTGGCGCGCCACCGCCCTTCGCAGTGCGGCGCGGCGCTGATTTTCCGCTGCGTCCGCTGCTGCCGCCACGCGCTCGCGCTCCTGTGCCGCCTGTTCCTGCGCCGTACGCTCATCGGCCTGCTGCTTTTGCTGCAGCTGTTTCAGAGCCAGATCCTGCTGCGCACGCAGGGCCGATGCCCGCGCGGCGGAATCATCACGGCTTGCATTGCTAAAAACATTAACAGCCCGGTCGACCGCGCTGATGGCGGTTGTGATGGCCGACAGGCCGGTTAGAACAGGCGATAAGGCACCCATGCTTTTGTTTCCTTTCTTTAAGGCTTGGATCAGGGCAGGATTTCTACTCGTTCACTTTCAGTTCGGTAGTCACCGCCAGCAGCGTGAAGGGCAGCGGTGCAGATTGTTCGATCCGCCAGAGGGGCGTGTCGGTATCCTGCTGCCAGCCCAGCGCGCGCACCCGAATATCGGCGCTGACGCGCGGCGGCGGTTCGTCCAGTATCTCTTCACCGTCCAGCCGGCGCAGCGCGATATCGCGCAGGCCGCGGCCGACATCGAGACTTAGCGCCGCCGTGTTCTCAAGCCGGAATACCGCCTCGATCAGCCGCACGGCGCGTCCCGCCCCGCCGGTCGCCGCCGGAGGAAGCGGTTCGACAATGTGCGTGTAGGGCAGGCCGATCTCAACGCCCAGAACCGGCTCCTCCAGAGTTACGGTGCCGTCCGTCACGACCGCGTCCTCCCGGATCACGCCGTCGCCAAGTATGGAAACGGTGCGGCCCTCCAGATGCTCCAGCCCTGACCACTCGGCGGCCGGAACACCCGATTCACCGGTCAGGGCACAATCGAGATTGAGGTCTTCATCAAACTGCTCGATGGTGAAGGCACCCGCGCGCTCCATCAGCATATAGACCGTATCGCCGACCACCGTGACCGAGCGGGCCAGTCCTTCCGTTTCATGCAGCGTCCAGGCCGCCACGGCCTCCGAGCGAAAGACGGTGAGCGTGGCAAACCTGCCATCGGCGCGCACAACAAACAGCAGACGGCGGCGCTGGTCGAAATCCATATCGACCGGGACAGGCAGTATGTGGCGGGAGACCAGCGCCAGATCGGTAACCTGATAGGCCTGCTCCACGTCCGTATAAAGAAATTCCTGCACCTGCTCGCCGTTGCGCGCGACAAACAGGGTCGCGCCGTCGACGTTCACCGGCGGGATATAGCGATTGACCACCGATCCCGTGCGCGTCTGGCGCCTTATCTGCACCGTGGCGGGCGTAAGCGGATCGCCCGTCACCATCCATTCCGCGCCGCTGGTAAAAACCTGCAAATGGCGGCCGGAAAAAATGCCGCGTATGGCATTAACCTGGTCGGAGAGGATCGAGAAGGCGATCGATTCATCGTCCAGCCCCGTGCCCAGGTCAAAGTTAAACAGATCGCCGCTACGCGACAGCCACAGACGATTGGGCAAATCACGGCTGCCGCCGATAACAAGCCGGTCCTGATGGAACGCAACCGACACCGGGTATCCGCGCGCGGCCGAGAAGGCCTGCTCCTCCCAGTCAATTGTGGCCGAAGTGCCGGACAATGTCTGAATCACGCTTGCCGTCACGGCGGTGGCGGAATCCACGGAGACAATCTCCACCTCCTTGCCGCCCACGCGCAGGCGTATGCCGTCATGATCTTCGTCGAACACCTCGTCCGAAGCGGTCAGGGTGATCATGCCCGTCGTGCCGCTGGGGGTCAGGGTCACGGCTGGCGCTGCGAACTTGTAATAAGGCTGCTTTATTACATTACCTTCAGTGATAAAGCTCCAGCCTGTCAGGCTCCAGTCCTCGTCGCCCTCACGGGTCAGCTTCATCGGCGCCACATCAGGATGGACAAGAAGAAGCGTATCCGCGCTTTGCGTCCAGGCGACGTGAGGAATTTGCTCCGCCGTCCAGGGAGCGTCCATGACATCTTCCAACTCGCCATCCGCATAAATCGTTATTTTTTCATTGGTCAGGACCAGAAGATAAGTCTGCTCGGTATTGAACTCAAAGGATATGAGGCGCCCCCCGCCCTCGACCGCGCCGATATAACGCAGACCCGCGCGGCGTGTCACGCCGCCGGTAGGCTGTATGAACACGTTGCGCAGCGTGAGCGCGCCGTTCTCATAAGCCCTTAAGTCACCGCGCCCGAGCAGCGCGCGCGACACCTCGCCTGCAGTGAAGGTCGTTTTCGTCTGCGTGATCCGGGGCATAATTTTCTCCAAAAAAAACCCGCCGGAGGGCGGGTCTGGTTGCAAGCAACGAGCCTTTATTTTCAGGAAGGTTTAATTTCAAGCGCCGCGGGAAGCGGGGGCGCATCCTTCAGGACTTCAGCCAGATGCCTGCGAAACCGGCGATCCTGACGCGCCATATCCATAAAATCCGCCATATGATGCGCGGCCAGAACCAGAGGATGACCCGTGCCCAGCTCCAGCGCAAATTCCTGCACGCGCGCATGGCGCTCCATGCTCTGCCGGTCTTCCCGCGCGTCGCGAATATCTTCCAAGTCAATCACTTCAGCCTTGGGCATAGCCTCTCCTTTACAATCCACCGCCTGAATACATCAGCCATAAATTTATGTCAATCGTTGCGGGCATTGATCAGACTGAAATCCTCTATCCGGCCGGGCGAATCCTGCTGCGCGTCGATCTGTCGGGCGCGCTCATACTCAATTTCCGCCAGACGGTAGAGGGCTTCGGCCCGGGACGTGTTTTCGGTCACGGGAATGCAGAACTCCGCCGCCAGCCGCGCGATCAGGACGGCATCGAAATAGGGCGGAAATTCTTCTTCCTCCGGCCGGAATATATAAGTGAGCAGCACGTCGTCGGCATCGCTGTGCAGCGCGCCGCGGGCAATGCGGTAATTCAGGCCGCGGCCCCGCCCGCCCGTCCCCGCCGACAGGGCGCGCAGAAAATCGGCAGGCAGCTGAAAAGCATTGGCATAGTCAGCGAGCGGCGGTTCATCAAGAAGATTGAGCACCACCTGCCCGGTCGCAAAGCTCCATCCATAGGCTGACAGCAGCGCGTCACGCACCGGGGCATACAGCGCCCCCGCGATTTCGGATTCAGCGGTGCCGTCGTCAAAGGACGCAATCGGCGCCGCGCCGATGCGGATCAGGGCGCGGCTGCAGAGCGCCGTGTCGGACAGGGCCATGATAAAACTCCTTGCAGAAAAAAGGCGGTTGAAGGGGTGCGCGGCCCCCGCCCGGGTAAAAGGCGGAGACCGCGCCGGACAGCATCCCCGCGAGGGGGGAGCAGGAGCGCCGGGGCGCGCCGGTTACGAATAAACCGTAACCGATACGCTGCTGCCGTCGTTTCCGGTGACGATGTAAAACTTCGTCGCCGGGGTGCCGTCCGTATCGATATTGATGATCATCAGGTCGTTAACCCGCAGCATGTCGACCGCGTTGTTGAAATAACCGGAGCCGGTAATGGTCGCGGTATTGTCAACGCTGGTATAATGCCAGAGGGTAAAGTTGTTGGCGTAGGCCAGGACGCTGAGATTGGGTGCACTGAAAGCCATGATTTACATTCCTTTTATATCAATGGGGTTGATAACGATTAATCCGGCGTTTCATCGCATTTGATCTCGACAACACCTACTTCGTCGATCAGGGCGGCGCCCTGACTCATCATGTTGTTGACGAAGTGGGAGGCGCGATCACCGTGCCATGTGATGTCGGTTTTGACATCGGCAGCAGCCGCATGGCCAAGCGCGGTCCTGTGATACCAGAAGCAGGAGCGAATATCGCTGGCAACCGGCAGGCCGGAATGCGGCATCCACAGCGTGCCCAGCCAGCGCTTGGCCTGCGTCACCTTGCCGAAAGGCAGCTCATCGGGGCCGACATAATCGGCGTTCACGAACTCATCCAGCTTCAAAAGCTGGCTCCACTGCTTCCAGCCGACGATGGCATAACGTTCACCATCATCCGGTATGTCAGCCGTGCCCAGCATCTCGAACGCCTCCAGCACTTTGTCTATCGTCATGCCGATATTGCCGTCTGCGATCTCCTGGCCCGATCCGACCCCGGCCAGCGCCGTGATAATCAGTTCGTCCGTCTTGCGGCCCAGCGCATAAGCGCCGGCATTGGCGATGATCTGGCGCTCGTCGATATTGATCTTGAGCTCGTCCAGCTTATCGACCCAGTCACCGGCATAATAGTCCTGCAGGGTCACCTCGACGCTGCTATGCGTCAAATTCATGACCGGGACCATGCCGTGCGTCGACTTGGTCGAGGCCGTGCCCTTGCCCACTTTCTGGAAGACGGCCGTGGCGCCGTTGACGTTGCCGATAGTACGCACCGTATTTCGCAGGCGGGAGCCCTGCCGCTGATAGGCTTCATGCACTTCGCCTTGGAACTGCTTGATGAAGGCCTGGTCTATGGAGGTAGACATGTTTTGCCTCTCTTCTTTCATGTTGGATGTTGGTTTAAAAAGTCAGTCGGACGCCGGAGAGGTTGTCGCCGCGCTTTCAGTCGTTGGCGGCGGCCCGGAACACGGCGGGCGGATCGGCAAGGCAGGCGGCCCGCCGTGGGCGGGTCGTTCTCTGCGCTGCTGGAAAAAACGAAATGCCCGGGTGCGGTAAGATGCACTTCGGGCGTTGATGGTTCCAATATAGGATTATATTCCTAGTCTGTCAACTCTTTTTCTACGTTTATTTGAAAAAACTCCCATCTCATGAGACAATGCCAGTGAATATCTTTGCCTCCGGGCGTTTAGCAACGAGTTCTTTTCCTGATCTGCTTAGTCGTGCCTCAAGGGAGTCGTTCTGATGATACAGTCTTTTTTATTGAGCC
>JANWLB010000047.1 GCA_025451095.1 Alphaproteobacteria bacterium | reverse complement strand
GCCGCATTATCAAAGGGCGTTAGCAACGGCGGGCCTCGCTCTGGATTCCTGGCGCACGACACGCGTTACGGAGTCTTTCCGAGATCATGTCGAAGGGATCCGGGCAGACGCAACAGCCGCTGCCCATATGGCGCAGGAGGCGTCTGTCAGAGGGCGGATTGACCATCCTGAGCGCATGCAAAAAGTCATTGATCGTATTGTGGCCCTGCGCACAAGCCTGACGACGCGCCAGACCGCTCTGAATTCCCTGGAGACGACGATTGCCGAAAGACGCCGCACGCTGGAATCGGAGGTCACAAACCTTCTTGTGGCCCAGGCCGATCTTGCAAGCAGCAGAACGCGGCCCGCCCTGGCGCCGCCTGCGGTGACGGTGCTGATTCTCGATCAGCAGGACTCTGTCGCGGAACCGGCTGCCAGAAATGCGGTTCTTTCCCATCAGCCTTCATAGGACCTGTTCTGCGTTTTGAGGCGCACGCGGCGGCGAACAGTGGATTTTGTCTGTCGCTGCCTCTAGAATAAAGCGCCATGAACTACCGCCATATTTATCATGCCGGGGGCTTCGCCGACGTCTTCAAGCATATCGTGCTGATGAGGGCTTTGGTACATCTGCGCCTGAAGGAAGCACCCTTCTTCGTCCTCGACACGCATGCCGGGACCGGGCTCTATGATCTTGATGGTGACCAGGCACGCAAGACCGCTGAAAGCGATCAGGGCATCGGCCGTCTGTGGGGCCGGGCCGATCTGCCCGGCGAGGTAAACGACTATATCAATCTCGTGCGCGCGACTGATCACCGCAACCGGAACCGGCCGCGCTTTTACCCGGGCTCGCCGCTGATTGTAAGGGAGATGCTGCGCGACAGCGACCGTCTTGTCGCAGGCGAGCTTCATCCGGAAGACAGCCGGACGTTAATATCCCATCTGGGAAAAGACAGACGTATCCGCGTCGAGGAGAGCGATGGTTATCAGCTGGTCAAGGCGCTTCTGCCGCCGCCCGAGCGACGGGGGCTGGTGCTGATCGACCCGCCGTTTGAAGTGCGGGATGAGTTTGAGCGTATGGAAAAGGCTGTCAAAGTCGGAACGCTGCGCTGGGCAACGGGCACATATGCTCTGTGGTATCCCATCAAGGATGTGGCTGATATAGGCCGCTTTCATAAAAACCTGGCTGTGGACGAGAGCCGGCCGGTCATGGCCATTGATTTCTTTCTGCAGGAACCGGCGGATCCTGCGGTTCTGAATGGGTGCGGCATGGTCCTGATTAATCCGCCATGGACGCTGCGGGAGCAAATGGGTAGAATTCTGCCGGAGCTTGTTAAAATCCTGACTGACGGCCGAGGCCGTTTTGATATCAGGACAATCGCGGGGGAAGGCTGATGGATAAACAGGGCGTAAGCGAGAGCACGTTTTACATGTGGCGGGCCATTTTTGCCCTTGCCCACGCCGACCATGTCGTGTCGGACGAAGAAAAAAAATTCATAAATAAAACCCTGGCCACAGTGGGATTTTCCGACGCCCAGAAACAACTGCTGGAAAAGGACATTGCGACGCCGCAGGATGTCACCGAGATGTTTATGCGTATTTCCGACCAGGAAGACCGCAGCCATTTTTTTTACTTCGCACGCATGCTGCTCTGGAGCGACGGCGACTTTGCCCAGCAGGAACAGGCTATCCTGACCGAACTGGCCCGGACGCACTTTCATTCGGCCGATGTGGACAAGATGCTGAAGGCTGTTTCGCTGGAGCTGGAGGACGAGCAGAAAGACTGGCTGCTTGAGGATATGGACAGCGCCTCTCAAAAACAGGGCATTGGCGGCGTTCTGGACCGTTTTTTAAGCCGTTTAGGCTTTTAGTATCCCTGCTTTAAGGGAAAATCATCACGCCTTCAAGCTCGTTGCTGGCAATCAGGTCGTTGCGCAGAACGGGCCGGGATGGATAGCTGCGGCCGTCAAACTGGAGCGGTACCTCGCGGGCATCCCAGTCGGCCTGACCGGAAATGCGCACGACAAGATCGCGCCATCCGTTGGTTAAATCCTTGCTGACGATCATGGGCCCGCGCACGGGAGCGATCTCCGATATGAGCATGAACTGCTCGTTGGTGGCCTTGAATACGGCCATGCGGCAGCCGTTCATATCGCACCAGTACTGATGTGGCGTTTTCATGATGACAATGCCTTCACGCCGTCCGTCATTGTCGAGGTCGATCCGCGTGAATTCATACTGTGTCTGGGCCGGGGCGCGGAGATCGGTGATATATTCCTCCACGGCTGACATGAATATCTCGTTGTTTGGATCGTTAAAGGCGTTCTCGACGGGCATCGGGGTCAGGGGCTCGACAACCGCCTGCCTGTCCGCGCTGCAGGATGCCAGCACGAAGCTCATGAAAATCAGCAAAAAGCAGGTCAGACGGGTCATGGGCACAGAAAAACAGGAGAGAATCAAAGCTACTCCTATTATTTCCGTTCACATAAGGGCTGGCAAGCCTCAAATGTCCTGCGGCCTCAACTCATCAAGCCAAATATTTCATGGCAAAGGCCGTAACCTTCGCCATCCGGCGCAGAGTGGTCTCTTCGGGCCCGCTCAGGGGTTTGCCGTCCAGTAGGCGCCGGGGCAAGGCAACGCTTTCCCGGTGAGCGCGAATCGCCTCCAGAGTCTGGGGCGGTTCCAGCGGTCCTTCGCGCAAAGGCTTGCCTGTGGACAACATGAAGTTGATCCGGGCTCTGGTTTCCGGAGTTTTAAGCAAGGATATGAAGTTCTCCCGCTCCAGCTGCGCCAGGTCGGCGTCGGACAGGGCTTTCCCGATATGGGTGTTGCCACCGGTCAGGGTGCTGGCCAGCGCGTCGGCAACCACGACATCGTGATAAGTTACCTGCCCGGTTGCATACAGGTCGTTGACGGCAGACCGGATGGCCGTCAGCCCGTTAACGCCCGGCAGGCGGAACATAACCGGCGCCGGCGGCTTGTAACCGTGCACCATACTCAGGGCGCGGGACTTGGCATCGGCCAGAAGACGGTCACGGTTCATGGTGATCCCGTCGCCGGAGCGCAGCCACAGTTTTTTCCGGGCATCCTGCGCCGATGCGGAAAGTGAGTCCTGCGGTTTCATGAGCGCCATGAAGGTCTGGCGCAGGGGCGGGAAGGGCCCGCGTTTGATCCCGGCCGCGTCGTGGAACCGTTCCAGCATCCGGGCATTGCCGCCCCAGCCGGGAATCACGCCCACGCCGCTTTCCACCAGCGCCATATAGGTTTCGGCGTTGGCCTGAACGGCATCGCAGTGCAGAAGTATCTCGCAGCCACCGCCCAGGGCGGTGCCGCTGGGGGCGCCCACGACAGGAAAGGGCGCCTCGCGCAGCGCCTTGTAGACAGCCTGCCCTTCGTAAACCAGATTTTCGGCGACCTTGTAGAGGCCGCGTTCAATAAGCCCCGACAGGTGCAGGGCTTTCAAGACCTTGTTCTGCGCCAGCTGGAATCCGGCGGATAAAATTCCCAGATTGGCACCGGCGGAGAAGTTTTTCTCATCATTATAAATGACGAGAGCTTTATAGCGGCCGCCGCTGCCATTGATCAGTTTGATGGTCTCGTTCAGGCCCAGCATGATCGAAGGGTCGAGCGAATTCATCTTGGAGCGAAACTCAAAGCACAAAACACCGTCGCCGATGTCCCAGACGCTGGCCGATGCGTTTTTAAGCACGGGCTTTCTGCTGTTCTTGATATCGGCAAGATTCAGGATCCCGGGTTGTTCGTCCGGCTTCTTGTAATGGGCGGCGCCGATGTCGAAATCAAATGCCAGATGTCCGGTCTTGCCGCCGCTCTGCAGGTAGAATGGATGGCCGTTGGCCAGCGTCAGCGCCGGGGGAAGGTCGAGCCCTTCGTCCTGCAGCCGCTCCGCGAACCAGTCGACGCCGATCCTGTCCATAAGCTGGAACGGACCCTGCTTCCAGTTATAGCCTTCGCGCATGGCGGCATCGATGGCGGAAATGTCGTCGGATATTTCGGGAACCAGCGTGGCGGCATAAAGCAGCGTATCGCGCATGACTGTCCAGGCGAAGGCAGAAAGTTTGTCCTTACCTTCAAGAACCGCACGCGGTCCGTCTTTGCCGGCACTTACGGCCTCCAGAGGTTTTTTGCTGACGGCGTGATAATCGCCGGTCTGCAGATCGATCACCTGCTTGATCTTGCTGCCATCCTCGTTTCTTAGCATGCGGTAAAAACCGCCAAGCGGCGATTTGTACCCGGTGCGGCCATCGGCGACCATGCCGTTGATCAGTTTCATGGCCGGGCCGCTGTCGATCTGGCAGAACGCGTCGTCCGGCGGCAGGTTGTCGAGAAGGCTTTTGGCGACGTGGGGCGTGAGGCCCAGGCCGACCTGGTCTATGATCTTGAACACGCCGTCCTTGCACAGGTTCAGCGGTTTGCCCAGAACGGCATCCACGTCCTCGGCCGGTATTCCTTGCGCCATGGCTTCGGAAATGGCGCGGAACATGAAATAGCTGCCAATCCGGTTGGCGATGAAGCCGGGCCGGTCGTTGCAGTCGATGACTGTCTTTCCCAGACGCACATCGCAAAAATCGCGCAGGGTCTGCGTGACTTCGGGGTCTGTTTTTTCGCTTTTGACCAGTTCCAGAAGCCGCATAATGCGCGGCGGGTTAAAGAAGTGCGTGATGGCGAAGTTTTTCGTGAAGTCATCCGATCTTCCTTCGGTCAGATCGTGAAGCGGAATAGTTGAGGTATTGGATGTAACGATGGTATCCGGCTTTTTGAAGCGGTCGATTTTCTCAAACAGGTCGCGCTTGATCCTGAGATTTTCAATGATGACCTCTATGACCCAGTCGGACTCCCCGACAGCTTTTTCCAGATCATCTTCCTGACTGCCTGGCGTGATCAGGTCAGCATTGTCCGGATCCATGAATCCGGCGTTCAGCGGATCGGTGGTCAACAGCGCCTTTTTCATTTCCTGGATGCGGTTATGGGCGATGACTTTGCCGTTGATTCCCTTTTCCGCGATGTTCAGAAGATGCACTTTGACCCCGGCATTGGCCAGGTGCGCGGCGATGCCGCCGCCCATGGCGCCGGCGCCGATAACTGTGACTGTTTTTATGTTTCTGGTCATGGACATTACCTTTTGAATTTTTTTTAAGGCTTGGGAGGGTTCGGGTTTTCAAGAACCATGGCGACGCCCTGACCGCCGCCAACGCACATGGTCACAAGCGCGTAACGTTTCTGCTCGCGTTGCAGTACCTCCGCGGCATGGCCGACCAGCCGTGCCCCGGAGGCGCCCAGCGGATGTCCCAGCGCGATGGCGCCGCCATCGAGATTGAGGATATCGGGGGCGATTTTCATGCCATCTTTCGCCAGCTGCCTGAGGACAGCCAGCGACTGCGCGGCGAAAGCTTCGTTCAGCTCCACCACGTCGATCTGCTTCATGGTCAGTCCGGCGCTGGCCAGTGCTTTTTTGCTGGCTTCGACGGGGCCGATGCCCATGATATTGGGATCGCAGCCCGATCCGGCATAGGACAGGATACGCGCCTTGATCGGCAGGCCGTACATTCGCGCGTAATCCTCAGAAGCCAGCAATACAGCCGCAGCGCCATCCGTCACCTGAGAGGAGTTGGCTGCTGTGACGCTGCCGCTGAGTCTGAAGGCAGGCTTGAGTTTAGCGAGATCGATGGTTGTCGAGTCGGGGCGGATGCCGTCATCTCTGCCTACACCGCCGACGGGGACGATCTCATTGTCGAAATGACCGCTCTCCTGCGCGGTGGCCGCCTTGCGGTGTGAATCAACGGCGAAATCATCCTGTGCGGCGCGGGAAATATTGTATAGAGACGCCAGATTTTCTGCCGTGATGCCCATGCTGGGAAAGCTGCTGACATGCGGGTTTTGCAGGGGATTCCATCCGCCCATGGGGATGCGGCTCATGCTCTGAACGCCGCCGGCGATGATCACATTGGCCTCGCCTGCCAGTATGTCGTTCTTGGCGATGGCGATACTGCGCAGGGAGGAGCCGCAGAATTTATCGACAGAATCGCCCTGCACGGTCAGGGGCAGCCCGGATTCTTCATGCAGGACAGCCATCCGCGCGGGATTCAGCCCCTGCTCCGCTTCCTGGTGAGCGGCGCCGAGAAGAACATTTTCAATGTCGTGGGGGTCAATGCCCGTGCGTTTGAGAAGCGCCCCGATCAGCGCCGCGAACATATCGACCGGGTCCAAGTGCGCCAGCGCGCCCGGCTTTTTCCCGGATGACGGATCGACGGCTTTGGTGAAGGGCGTGCGGACGTAATCGACGATAACGACGTTCCTCATGAGTTCACTCCATTTTTGGCGGGGGTGGAATATTTTTCTGAAAGCGGGATCGTTCCTGATCCTGCAGCGTTTTCCAGTCGGGCTTGCCGACGGCGGTCTTGGGCAGTTCTTGGGTCACAAATTCAAAGTATTTGGGCATTTCAATGCGGCTTATCTTCGGCGCCAGCCACTGGCGCAGTTCAGTTTCCGAAGGCAGGGTCTGCGCATCGGATCTGAGCCGAACAAAGATCTTGGCGGCCTCGCCCGAACTTTTGTCCGGGACGCTGACAACAACGCATTCGGCCACGGACGGATGCTGGCTGACCACTTTTTCAAGCTGGTTGGGGAAAACCTTGTAACCGTTGATGATGACCATGCGCTTTTTGCGGTCAACGATATGCAGGTACAGATCTTCGTCCAGGTAGCCGAGGTCGCCGCTGAGCAGCCAGCCGTCTGGCGTAAGGATTTTTGCGGTTTCGTCTGGCTTGTTGTAGTAGCCTTTCATCACCTGCGGCCCGCGCAGGCATATTTCTCCGATCTCTCCGATGGCCAGCGCGCGGGCAGGATCTTCGGGGTCGGCGATCTTTACTTCGGTGCGGGGATAGGGCATGCCGACAGAATCTTTTTTCTGCAGACCGTAGGGTGGCATGCTGGTTACCACCGGCGATGTCTCGGTCAGGCCGTAGCCCTGCTTGATGAGCCCGGGCTTTCCTGCGGCTTTTTCAAAACTCTCGGCCAGAGCGGGCGACAGGGCGGCGCCGCCGGACATGATGGTTTTCAGGCTGCCCAGATCATAGCCTTTCGCGGCGCCATCTTCCGTCATGGCCTGCAGCAGGCGGGGCACGGCCGGGAACAGGGTCGGCTGTTTTTTATGGATGGTTTTAAGAACATCTTTGATATCGCGCGGGTTCGGTATGATCACCAGCTCGGCGCCGGATTTAAGTGCGGCGATGAGTGAAACCATCATGCCGAAAACATGAAAGTACGGTCTGGCGGCCAGAACGCGGCCTTCGCCGGGACGGATCAGGGAATCTTCGTCGGGCTTGCCGGGCCCGGAGCCAAAAAACTCTTCAATCTGATGGCAATTGGCCACAAGGTTAAAGTGGCTCAGCATGGCGCCCTT
>JANWLB010000046.1 GCA_025451095.1 Alphaproteobacteria bacterium | reverse complement strand
AGCGTGGATGCGCCCTATCTTGTGGCGTTGGGCGGGTGTATAATTGTCTATTCTGTTGGCGTGACTCTGGAACGGTTCGGCAAAAGGTTGAAAAATGCTTGATGACAAGGATCGTATCTTCACAAATATCTATGGCTGGGAGTCGTACAGCCTTGATCATGCGCGCCAGCGCGGCGACTGGGACGGCACCGGCGATCTGATCCACCGGGGCAAGGACTGGATCATTGAGGAGATGAAAAAGTCCGGTCTGCGCGGACGAGGCGGCGCGGGTTTTCCCACAGGCCTGAAATGGTCCTTTATGCCCGACCCGGCTAAAAGCGGCCGGCCACATTATCTGGTCATCAATGCCGACGAATCCGAACCTGGCACCTGCAAGGATCGTGATATTCTGCGCAATGAACCGCACAAGCTGATCGAAGGTGCGCTGCTGGCCGGTTTCGCGATGGGCGCGCACAAGGCGTACATTTATGTGCGCGGCGAGTTTTATAACGAAGCCTCCAACGTGGTGAAAGCGATCAAGGAGGCCTATGCCGCCGGGCTGCTGGGCAAGAATGCCGCGGGGTCGGGATGGGATTTTGATGTCGTCCTGCACCGCGGGGCGGGCGCATATATTTGCGGCGAGGAGACCGCGCTCCTGAACAGTCTTGAAGGCAAAAAGGGCGAGCCGCGCAACAAACCGCCTTTTCCGGCCATGGCCGGCCTGTATTCCTGTCCCACGACCATCAACAATGTGGAGACGATTGCCGTGGCGCCAACTATTTTGCGCCGCGGTGGCGCGTGGTTCGCAGCATTGGGCCGCAATGAAAAAAATACAGGCACGAAGCTATTCTGCATTTCCGGGCACGTGAACAAGCCCTGCAATGTCGAGGAAGTCATGGGTATCCCCCTGAAGCAATTGATCGAAAAGCACGCCGGCGGGGTGCGCGGGGGCTGGGACAATCTTCTGGCCGTTATTCCGGGCGGTTCCTCCACGCCGCTTCTGCCTCGTGAGACATGCGACACCGTTTTGATGGATTTCGACGCCCTGCGCGAGGCGCGCAGCGGCCTGGGCACGGCGGCCGTGATTGTGATGGATAAATCAACCGACATCGTCTATGCCATTGCGCGCCTGTCTTATTTTTACATGCATGAATCGTGCGGCCAGTGCACGCCCTGCCGCGAAGGGACGGGCTGGCTCTGGCGTGTCATGCAGCGCATGGTCACCGGAAACGCGACGGTGGATGAGATTGATATGCTGCTGGATGTCAGCAAGGAGATTGAGGGCCACACGATCTGCGCTCACGGCGACGCCAGCGCGTGGCCGATCCAGGGCCTGATCCGTCACTTCCGGCCGGAGATGGAGCGGCGGATCTTAGAATACCGCAAGCAGGCAGCATAAAATAAAAAAGGCCGCGGTCACCGCGGCTTTTTTTGAATCTCCGGATAACTATTTAGAAGGAGCAGGCGCAGCTTTGAAAATCTTTACTCCACCGCCTTCTTTCCAGTCCGTACCATACTCATTTGCGGTGCCTTGAGGAGTCAGGGAAATGCCGATCTGGGCTTTGGCCTGCAGAAGTTGTGCAACGGCCGTGGCGAGATCAACTCTGAAAGTAATGCTTTTGGCGCAGGCTCTGAAATCTTTAACGAGTGCACCAACCAGTTCATCAATGGTTTTTACATCCTGAATTTGGGCGTCTGACATGGGTATTTCCTTCTGCTTAACAATAACAATCGTATAATACGTAAAATTAAAAAAGTCAAGAAATCGCGGGTTACCTTGTTTCCACAAAATGCTAACTATCTTGGAATGGTGCTTATATAAAGCTATAACTACCAGTAGGATTCTGCAGCCCGAAAGTCATTGAAATCCATGCCCAAGCTGACCATTAACGGAGCCGAGATCGAAGTCGCGCCGGGGACGAGCATCCTGCAGGCTGCCGAGGCGCTGGGCATTGAGATCCCCCGTTTTTGCTATCACGACCGCCTGAGCGTGCCGGCCAATTGCCGCATGTGTCTGGTGGAGGTGGAAGGCGGCCCGCCCAAGCCGGTGGCGTCGTGCGCCATGCCCTGCGCCGATAAAATGGTCGTGAAGACGGAATCCGAAATGGTGCGCAAGGCGCGCCGCGGCGTGATGGAAATGCTGCTGATCAATCACCCGCTGGATTGTCCGATCTGCGATCAGGGCGGAGAGTGTGACCTGCAGGACCAGGCGATGGGCTATGGCTTCGACCGTTCCCGCTATCACGAGAACAAGCGCGCGGTGCCGGATAAAGATTTCGGTCCGCTGATCAAAACTTCAATGACGCGTTGTATCCAGTGTACGCGCTGCGTGCGCTTTGGGGAGGAAATCGGCGGCGTGCCGGATCTGGGCCTGCTGAATCGCGGCGAGGATGTCGAGATCAGCACCTTCATCGGCAAGGCGGTCGGATCGGAGCTTTCAGGAAACATGATCGATATTTGCCCGGTCGGCGCCCTGACTTCCAAACCCTATGCTTTTAAGGCGCGTCCGTGGGAGCTGCGCAAAACCGAGACGATTGACGTTCATGACGCGGTGGGCAGCAATATCCGTGTGGATTCGCGCGGCAATGAGGTTCTGCGCGTACTGCCACGCGTCCATGAAGGGATCAACGAAGTCTGGATCAGCGACAAGACCCGTTTTGCCTGTGATGGATTGTCCCGCCGCCGTCTCGATCGGCCGTGGCTGCGCGAAAACGGCAAGCTGCGTGAAGCCTCGTGGGATGAGGCTTTCGCCGCTGTGGCGGCAGCGTTGCGGGCGGCCAAGCCTGAGAAGATGGCGGCGCTGGCCGGTGATCTGTGCGCGGTCGAGGAGATGGTCGCGATCAAGGATCTTCTGGGGCCGAAGGCGCATTACGAATGCCGCGTGAGCGGCGAGTCTTACGATGTTTCGGTGCGGGGCAACTATCTGTTCAATTCAACCATTGCAGGAATCGAACAGGCGGATGCCATCCTGCTGGTAGGCACCAATCCGCGCCTTGAGGCTGCTATCATCAATGCGCGTATCCGCAAAAACTGGGTAAACCGGCGGATTAAAATCGGCCTCATCGGGCCGGCCGCTGATCTTTCATATCCTTATACCCATCTGGGTGAAAGAATAGAGGCACAGGACAAGGACGTCCGGGCGTTCCTGGAAAAGGCGGGTAAGCCCATTCTGATCGCCGGGATGGGTGCTTTCCGGCGGGGAGATGGAACAGCCCTGCATGCCGCCCTGATCGATCTGTGCGAGTCGCACAATATGACGTTCAATATGCTGCATACGGCTGCCGCGCGCGTCGGCGCTCTGGATACGGGTTTCAGCGCGGACGGAGATTTTGATCTTTCGAAGATGGATTTTGTCTATCTTCTGGGCGCGGATGATTTCGATCCTGAACAGATATCCGCAAAATCCTTCGTCGTTTATCAGGGCCATCACGGCGATGCCGGAGCGCACCGCGCCGATGTGATCCTGCCCGGCGCCGCCTATACGGAGAAGGAAGGCATTTACGTGAACACCGAAGGCCGCGTGCAGTCCGCGCGCCGTGCTGTCAGCCCGCCGGGCGACGCGCGGGAAGACTGGAAGATCATCCGGGCCCTCTCGGATCATGTGGCGCGGAAACTGCCCTATGACAATCTGGTGCAGTTGCGGGCGCGCATCGTGAAGGAATGGCCGCATATGGGACAGCGCGACATCATCACGCCTGCAGCCCCTAAAAAATTCCGCGCCGGGGGCGGTACGGCGCGCGGCCCGTTTGAGCCTGTATTCGGGGGGTATTACCTGACGAACGTCATTTGCCGCGCTTCGGCGACGATGATGAAGTGCGTGGACATTTTTGTGAACCGGGCAGAGCGGGCCGGGGCGCGGGAGGCTGCGGAATGACAGAAACCCTGAAAAAAGTCGGCGAGTTTCATGCAGCGTTTGGCGCGGTGACGCGCGAATCCCCGGAAATCGGGGACGAGGCCGTGAACCAGCTGCGTCTGCGTTTGCTTCAGGAAGAGCTGGACGAGCTGAAAGAAGCTTTGGAAAAAGGCGACGTCGTCGAAGTGCTTGATGCGTTAACGGACCTGCAATATGTTCTGGACGGCGCTTTTCTGGCCTTTGGGCTGCACGGCCTCAAAAAGGCGGCGTTTGACGAGGTTCATCGCTCGAATATGAGCAAGCTGGGCCGCGACGGCAAGCCGGTTCTGCGTCCCAGCGACAACAAGGTTCTGAAAGGCCCGGACTTCAGCCCGCCGGATCTTAAAGCAGTCTTGGAGTCGCGGTTTGGCCTGCCGGAAGCGGCGGAGTAGCGCTCTGGTCCTGCCGGGCCTCTTGCCCCATAAAATAATCTTCCAAGGCATCGGCAAAGATCAGTTTGGCGGGTGAAAGGCCTTTTTCCCCCAACTCTTTGAAAAAGGCGTCTATCTTTCCTTCATAAGCGCGTTCGATCGCGCGGTTGATTTTTGTAGCCAGGCTGAAGCGCATAAGAGTGTGGGTGATTTCATATCCTGTCTCAAGAGCTTCGGCGATGTCGTACATTCTTTTGTATTGCCAGGAGGCGTAAAGCATCCAGCCCAGGATCGCCGTATCGGAATCGCTGCCCCGGGGATGTTCTTCCCCAAGATTCCTGATGCCGTATCTTTCCAGACCGCTGGCGAGGCTCCGGTCCACGCGCTGGGGAAAGCGTGAGAGCTCGAGCGCCATTGCCGTGACGGCATCCATAAGCGTTCCTTTATCCATGCCGGTGCCTTCGTTCTGGGGGTGGCGGTTGAGTGCGGTAATTTCCTGCCGCAAACGGTTGGCCATGCGGGCGCAGGGCAGGTTGCCGCTGGCGGCGTACCCGAAGCTCACTGTCAGCAATACGGGGGTGACCAGGAGGCTATCCAGATGCCCCAGTGAGAAATCGTTAGAAGGCAGACCTTCTGTTCCTGTTCTTGCAGCCATGGCACTCTCCTTTTCAGACAGGCGGTAAAGTAGCTTATATTATGTATAAAAGACAAGCTTTTGTTGCATAATAAAAAATTGAATTATCAAGGGCTTGGCTTATTGCGCGCTTTCTTTTTGCAGGCACTGGCGTTAATTTTATGGGGCGCAGTAATCAAAGGATACTTTCTGAATGACCTCTTTCCTGCAGGCCCAGGGCTGGCCGTTTCTTATGATGACAGGGCAAATTATCCTGACCATCGTTGTGGTGGTCATGGCCGTTGCCTATCTGACCTATTTCGAGCGCAAAATTCTGGGTGCGATCCAGAAGCGGCAGGGGCCTATGACTGTGGGGCCGTTCGGCCTTCTGCAGCCGATCGCAGACGGGATCAAGCTGCTGTGCAAGGAAACGATTATTCCCACGCAGGCGAACCGCCCGGTGTTTCTTCTGGCGCCTATACTGATGTTCACGCTGGCGCTGGTGGCATGGGCCGTCATTCCTGTCGGGCCGCGCGCGGCACTGGCCAATATAAATGTCGGCATTCTTTACCTATTCGCTATATCCTCGCTCGGCGTGTATGGCGTGATCATGGCCGGATGGGCCTCGAATTCCCGCTACGCTTTTCTGGGCGGTTTGCGCTCGGCGTCGCAAATGGTGTCGTATGAAGTCTCGATGGGTCTGGTGATTGT
>JANWLB010000045.1 GCA_025451095.1 Alphaproteobacteria bacterium | reverse complement strand
GGAGGGCTGGCTGCGGCTCAAGAAGATGGGGTTTTCCGATGCGCGTTTGGCCGCCCTGGTCGGCGTGGCCGAGGAGAATGTGCGTAAGGCGCGCCACAAGCACAATGTGCGCCCGGTTTACAAACGTGTTGATACCTGCGCGGCGGAGATCCCTTCGCAGACAGCCTACATGTATAGTTGCTATGAAACGCCCTTCTCCGACAAAAGCAACGAGTGCGAACCAAGCAGCCGGAAGAAAATCGTCATCCTCGGCGGCGGACCCAACCGCATCGGCCAGGGGATCGAGTTCGATTATTGCTGCGTCCACGCCGCCTATGCACTGAAAGAGGCGGGCTATGAAACAATCATGGTCAACTGCAATCCGGAGACAGTCTCCACCGATTACGACACCTCCGACCGCCTGTATTTCGAGCCGCTGACCATCGAGGATGTGCTGGAGCTGATCGAGGCCGAGTCGAAAAACGGCGAGGTGCTGGGCGTGATCGTTCAGCTGGGCGGGCAAACGCCTCTGCGCCTGGCGCACGGGCTGCAGAAAGCCGGGATTCCCATTCTGGGCACCGATCCCGACGCCATCGACCTGGCCGAAGACCGCCAGCGGTTCCAGAAGCTGATCCAGAAGCTGGGCCTGCGCCAACCCTATAACGGCATAGCCTCATCGGAGGAAGAGGCAGTGGCCCAGGCCGAGGAAATCGGCTTCCCGATAGTCATCCGCCCCTCCTACGTTCTCGGCGGGCAGGCGATGGAAATCGTCGAGACGATGGACGCATTGCGCCAATACATACATCGCGCCGTGCAGGTTTCCGGCGATTCGCCCGTGCTGCTGGACCGTTATCTGCGCGGCGCGATCGAGATCGACGCCGACGCCCTGTGCGATGGCAAGGATGTCTATGTCGCCGGGATCATGGAACACATCGAGGAAGCCGGGATTCATTCGGGCGATTCCGCCTGCGTCCTGCCTCCACATTCCCTGCCCTATAAAACGGTGCGTGAAATCGAGAAACAAACCATCAGTCTGGCCAAGGCGCTGCAGGTCAAAGGCCTGATGAACGTGCAGTTCGCCGTGAAATGGAACCGCGACAAGGGCGAGTATGATATGTATTTGCTGGAGGTCAATCCGCGCGCCTCGCGTACCGTGCCGTTCGTTGCCAAGGCCACGGGCGTACCGGTTGCCAAGATCGCCGCCCGCATTATGGCCGGCGAAATGCTGGCGCCGTTCCGTGCCGAAGGCACTCTGCGCGGCATGCACCCCGACCACACCGCCGTCAAGGCACCCGTGTTTCCCTTCAACCGTTTTCCTGGCGTTGACCCGATCCTGGGTCCCGAGATGAAATCAACTGGCGAGGTGATGGGCATTGATACCGACATGGCGCAGGCCTTCGCCAAGTCACAGCTGGCCGCGGGAACCTTCCTACCCTCCGAAGGCACGGTGTTCCTGTCGGTGAAGGACAAGGACAAGGCCGACATGGTGCCGCTGGCCCGCGATCTGGCCGAGATGGGATTCCGTCTGATCGCCACAGGCGGCACCTGTGCGTTCCTGAAAGACGCCGGGCTGCCGGTCGAGCGCATCAACAAGGTCATGGAAGGTCAGCCGCATATAGTGGATGCGATCATCAACGGCGAGATCGCCCTGATCATCAACACCACCAAGGGACCGCAGTCCGTGGCCGACGCCTTTTCGATCCGCCGCATGGCCATCAGCCACAAGATTCCCTATTCCACGCTGCTGACGGCCGCGCGGGCCGGGGTCCAGGCTATCCGCGCGCTGCGCTCCCGCGATCTGCACATCGCGCCGCTGCAGGATTATTTCCGCGAGGATGCCAGCCCGCAGTCCCATACCAGTGCCCAGGCGGGCTGACCCGCCTGATTCTAAATACTTTTTTCCTTTTGCAGGCTTAAGGGTTGACGCTGCCGCGCACGGCGCGTATATTTTAGCCTTAATCCAATACGGGTTTTTTGAACCCCGCCGCCTGCGGCGGGTTTGATTTTTTTAATAGAGGGACTCTCTAAGAGGGATAACGTCATGGACAAGATACCTATGACCCGGGGTGGTTTTGAGACCCTGGAAAAAGAACTGAAAAAGCTGAAAAGCGAGGAACGCCCCAATGTGATTGAGGCGATTGCCGTCGCGCGCGCGCATGGCGACCTTTCGGAGAATGCCGAATATCACGCCGCACGTGAAAAGCAGAGCTTCATTGAAGGCCGTATCAAGGAGCTGGAAAGCGTCATATCCGCGGCCCAGATCATCGATTCATCGGGATTCGTGGGCAGCACCATCAAGTTCGGCGCCCGGGTCCTCATCGTCGACGAGGATACAGAAGCCGAAGTTTCCTACCAGATCGTCGGCCATTACGAGTCGGACGCACAGGGCGGGAAAATCTCCGTCAATGCGCCGATCGCGCGCGCGCTGATCGGCAAAAGCGTCGGCGACAGCGTCGAAGTCATGACGCCGCAGGGCAAAAAGTCCTACGAAGTTCTGGACGTCGTCTACGAATAAGCGGATTTTTTATCAGACTTCGATAGGCACGCCCGGATCGTCCTTGGCGGCACGGATCGCGAGCGACGATTTGACCGACGTAACATTGGGCGCTGTGGTCAGATGATGGGTGAGGAACTGCTGGTAGTCGTCCCAGTCATGCGCCACGATCTTCAGGATAAAATCGGTTTCGCCGGCCAGCATATGACAGGCACGCACCTGCGGCCATGAAAGGATCAGGTCTTCGAATTTCTTCAGGTCGGTTTCGGCCTGGCTGACCAGTTTGACCTGCGCAAAAACCGTAACACCGTAACCCAGAACCTGCGGGTTGACCTTGGCGTGATAGCCCAGGATATAGCCCGCTTCTTCCAGCGCGCGCACCCGGCGCAGACAGGGCGGCGCGGAAATACCGGCCGTCTTGGCCAGTTCCACGTTGGTGACGCGGCCATTATCCTGCAGATTTTTGAGGATTTTGCGGTCGATTTTGTCGAGCTTCACGCGCTTCATTGAAAAATCACGTCAGAAGATTGTAAAAATGTTGTCCATCCAAACCTTGCGTTGATATAAAGTTGCGCGGGCCGCCGCGCAAGCAGTTTCTTGCATACAGGGGCCCCCACGAGGTTTTTTGCCATAATGTTATCCTGTTGGGTTGTTACAGAAGCCGGGCTGACCGGCACGGAAAATCAGGGACTTGGCGTTGCCGAAGCCCTGGGCATCACCCCGTCCCTCCGGCGGATCGGGTTGCGTCAGCCATGGAAAACCCTCTCTCCCTGGCTGGGGTTCGAGGGCGCTGGCAGCTTTACCGGCGACGCGCTGGCCGCCCCCTGGCCGGATCTGGTGATCGCGGGCGGACGCAAGGCCGCCGCCGCCGCGCGCTATATCAAAAAAGCCAGCGGCGGAAAAACTTTCACTCTGTTCCTTCAGGATCCGCGCATCAATCCAGCCGCCTTCGACCTGGTCGCCGTCCCCGCGCATGACAGGCTGCGCGGCGCCAACGTTATTGTCACGCAGGGCACGCCCAACGGGGTAACGCCTGCGCGCCTGAAGGCTGCCCGTGAAAAATTTGCCGCCCGCCTGGGCACGCCGCCCGCGCCCCGCGTCGCCGTCCTGATCGGAGGCAACAGCCGCACGCACAAATTTACGCCCGCCCTCGCGACAAAACTGGCGCAGGATCTGCGCCAGCTGGCGCAAAAAGGATACAGCCTGATGGTTACCGCCTCGCGCCGCACCGGGGCTTTCAGCCGGGCGGCGCTGGAGGACGCCCTGAAGGGAGAGAACGTCCTGTTCTGGGACGGGACGGGTGAAAACCCGTATCATGGCTTTTTGGCCTGGGCGGACTACATCATTGTAACGAGCGACAGCGCCTCCATGATCTCCGAAGCCGCCACTACAGGTAAACCGGTCTATATCGTGCCGCTGGAAGGCGGCTCGGCCCGGTTCGACAGGCTTTACAAAAGCCTGGCCGATGCCGGGATTACAAGGACATTCCAAGGGGAATTGACGCCTTATAGCTATGCTGCTTTAAATGATGCCGCCCTCGTGGCGCAGGAAATCACCAGACGTATCAAGAAAAGAGTATGAGCGAGACAATACACACGAAAGTTTTGATTATCGGTTCCGGACCGGCCGGCTATACGGCAGCCATCTACACGGCGCGCGCCAATCTCGGACCGGTTCTGGTCGCGGGCCTGCAGCCGGGCGGCCAGATGACCATCACAACCGACGTCGAGAATTATCCCGGCTTCGCCAACGTGATCCAGGGTCCCTGGCTGATGGAACAGATGAAGGCGCAGGCCGAGCATGTCGGCACGAAAATCGTCAGCGACTATATCAAAAACATCGATTTCTCAAAGCGTCCCTTCCGCGCCGAAAGCGATTCAGGAACGGTTTACACCGCCGACAGTCTCATCATCGCAACCGGCGCCACGGCGCGCTGGCTTGGGCTGGAGAGCGAGAAGAAATTCATGGGCCGTGGCGTGTCCGCCTGCGCCACGTGCGATGGTTTCTTTTTCAAGGGCAAGGACGTCGCCATCGTCGGCGGCGGCAATTCAGCCGTTGAGGAAGCAATCTTTCTGACCAATTTCTGCAGCAAAGTGACCCTGATCCACCGCCGCGATTCTCTGCGCGCCGAAAAAATCATGCAGGACCGCCTGTTCAAAAACCCCAAGATTTCCTTCATATGGGATACGGAAGTGAAGGAAGTCACGGGCGATCAGGGCGGCGTTACCGGCCTGCGCCTTAAAAACCTCAAGACCGGCGCTGAATCGGCGCTGAATGTTGACGGCTTCTTCGTCGCCATCGGCCATGATCCCGCCACCGCCATTTTCAAGGGCAAGCTGAAAATGGATGAGAGCGGCTATATCGTGACCGCGCCGGATTCCACCGCGACATCCGTGCCCGGCGTTTTCGCCGCGGGCGATGTGCGTGACAAAGTGTACAGACAGGCGGTGACAGCCGCCGGCATGGGCTGCATGGCGGCGCTGGAGGCCGACAAGTTTCTCGCTCACGGATAAAACGAAAGCGCCCTCAAAGGGTGGAGACAGACTATGGACTGGGACAAGCTACGTATCTTTCACGCAGTCGCCGAAGCGGGCAGCTTCACTCATGCCGGCGAAAAGTTGGGATTGAGCCAATCCGCGATCTCGCGCCAGATCAGCACGCTTGAGGAAAGCCTGGGCGTTTCCCTGTTTCACCGCCACGCGCGCGGCCTTCTTCTGACCGAGCAGGGCGAGCTGCTGCAAAAAGCCGCCAAGGATATTTTCGGCAAGCTCTCGATGATCGAGGGGCAGCTCGTCGATTCGCGTCAGTTGCCGGAAGGCCCGCTGCGCATCACAACAACCGAATTCATCGGCTCCACATGGCTGGCACCGCGATTGAGCGAACTGCGCAACAGTCACCCGGACATTCAGCTCACGCTCCTGCTGGACGATCGTATCCTCAATCTTGGCATGCGCGAGGCCGACGCTGCGCTGCGTCTTTATAAGCCCGAGCAGCCTGACCTGATCCAGCGGCAACTGGCGACTCTCAATTTTCACATCTACGGCGCGCCCTTCTATCTGGACAAGCACGGCCGTCCGAAAGACGTGAAGGAGCTGAAAAAACACACCCTGATCGGCTATCCCGAATCAGTGCCGCCGCCTTTTACTGACCCTAACTGGCTATTCCGCATGGCCGGAGTCGACCCGGATGAAGACAATCGTCTGCTGATGATGAATTCTCTTTACGCTATCCACAGGGCCGTTGAGGGGGGTGCGGGACTGGCCATGCTCCCCGATTATCTGGCCCAGAATAACCCGAATATCGAGATGGTTCTGCCCGAGCTCGAGCCGCGCAGCGTTGAGATGTATTTCGTTTATCCTGAGGAAAGACGGCATTCCCAGCGCCTGGCCATATTCCGCGACTTCCTGTTGCGCCTGGTCGACAAGACTGATTTTTAATTCATTCTCTTTTATTTTCATAGTGTTAGCGTGCCTGGTATGCATAATTTACATGTCAGGCCTGCTAAAAAGACTCTGGCAATGAGAGTTGTCCTCGATATATAACCCTCCCGTCAGCGTTTAGACGTTGACGGGACCTTCCAAGGTCCTACGTCTCCCAGACGTGAAACCTCCCTGTTCAACTCGCCGGGCCCACAAGGCCCGGTTTTTTTTTGACCCGGGTGGCACCCCGTTTTCCAATCCCCCTTCTGCAGCTGCCCTGGCCTTTGGCGGATTCTTTTATATTTTATGTTCCGCGTAGCTTCTTTACGCGAAGACAAAGCAGGCGCCTCGCATTATTGTTATCAGGTATAGCCGCTGATTTAGAGTTCTGGAAAATTGATCCCGCACACAGACAACACGACGATTGCTCTCTTCAATAACGGCGGCGGCATGCGCGGCCTGGTCCCGGCTCATATCATGGCCCGGATCGAGGAAGTCACCGGCCTGCGCATGGCCGACATGGTCGACATTTTCACCGGCCCTTCCACGGGCGCGATTCTGAACGCTGCCATGGTCGTGCCCCATCCCGAACATCCCGGCCGCCCGAAATACCGGGCCCGGCATCTTGTGAAATTCTACGAACGCGAAGGTCAGAACATCTTTCCTTCCGACCGTTTCCGCGAGTTCCGCGGCATCGTCCACGACTTCAACAACCGCACCTTAAAACTAAGCCGGCTCAAATGGCTGTTCCGTCATGGCCATTATGATCCTGCCCATCTGGGCGCTGCCCTGCGCGCGCTGTATGGCGAGACGCGCTTAAGCGATTCGCTGCAGACGCTCATCATTCCCACCTATAATATCGACGGTGCCCAGATCGGCATCGCCGAGGAGAAAGACGAAACGGGAGATTCGCCCGCGCGCACGAAAAACAATCTGATCGACAAAGGCGGCTACGCCGTCTGGCTAAAAAACGTCAGAACCGGATTTCCCGGCGATGCAGCAGCACAGACGCCCGATGTCAGCCTTTATGATGCGGTCATGGCAAGCTGCGCCGCGCCCACCTATTTCCCCTGCCACCATTTCAACGCCCGCAACCCGGCGACCGGAGACACGACCCATTATTCCGGCATCGATGGCGTCATCTTTGACAACCCCTGCATAAGTTATCAGGGCGCAATACGCCGCCACGTGCCAGAGCATCACCGGCTGATCATGATCATCCTGGGCACCGGCCACACCAACCGCTCCATCAGGAAAGAAGACTGGAACCGTTTCGGCGCGCTGGGCATTGTTGACCCCGTCAATGATCTGCCCCTGATCAATATTTTTTTCCACGCCTCGGAATCGGCGCTTATGGAGTCCTTTACCGAGGAAATGGGTGAAAATCTGTTCGTTCTCAACAAATCCATGATACAGCAGAGCAGTGGCGGACCTGCCCTGCCCAACCTGCAGATCGACGACGCCAGTCCGGAAAATCTTAAGAACATGCGCTCTTTCGCTCAGGCGATACTGGAAGAAAACCAAAGCCGTTTTGATGACATGTGCCACCTTCTGGTCAGTCACCGCGACCGGAAAGAAGATGAGCAGCGGCGGTCCAAAAAGACCGGCGCCTTAAGATATTTCATCTCTTTCCTGAACAAAGCCAAAAAACAATAAAGCACCGGCCCAAAAAGGATGGCCCGGCTCGTCTTGGGGGAAACGAACCGGGCCGGGGGGATCGCCTGTCAGGGGTTTGGGTTCACGGTTAGGAGGGTGACAGGCGAAAACTGGAATTTTTTTAAATCGCGCTCAAACCGATTCTTGCTTCCTTCTCTGGCTGGTGCGGTGTTTTTTGCTGGCGTAAAGGCTTAAGTCGGCAGCGTTGAAGATATTCTCCATCCGGTCGCCTTTTTTGTAGCTCTCAAGCCCTAGGCTTGCCTGAATGGGAATAACGTTGCCGTGCCATGCCAGCGCCAGGTTGTTCAGGCGCCAGGCCATATTCTGAGCGCGGGCCGCAGCCTTTTCCTTGGTTGTGTTGGAGAGCAGGAGCACGAATTCATCACCACCCAGACGCGCCGCTGTATCCATGACGCGGATCTCCGCATCCAGTGCGCGCGCCACCAGACGCAGGCAGGCATCGCCTGCCATGTGGCCGTGCGTGTCGTTGATAGCCTTGAAATTGTCGAGATCAACCAGGATCAGGAGTCCGCCCGTGCTCAGATCGCGTTCGCAGCGGTCAAGCTCGCGCACCAGATCATCAAAAAAGCCGCGGCGGTTCTTAAGGCCGGTCAGCTCATCCGTCGTTGCCAGAGATTCCAGTTGCGCGATGCGCTTCTCCTGCCTGGCCATAATATGTTCCGTTTTTTCGATCATGTCGTGCGCCTGCCTCAACAGGGCGACGGTTGCGCTCATACTCCGCTTCCAGCCATCCTTCTCAAGGTCGTGGCGATCCAGCAGCGCAAAGAGAAGATCAGCGTCGACAGCCGGCCTGAAACCTGTGTTCGTGGCCTGGCTGCGCTCATTGTTCAGACGGACAGCCTCAAGCGCGGCGTTCAATACCGCCGGCGCGCCGGCTGTGGCACCCTTTCTTTTCTCATGAATCACAAGCTCTGTCGTCATAGCCTTCACCCGTCCTCTATCGCTTTTGCCTTTTTGTTTTCATCGTGGACCCGTCTTTAAATGCTTTTTGTGGAAACCGGCCCTTCTGTTTCCTGACATTGCGAAAGTCATGCCAGTTTCAAAAACCATTAAATATTGTTATTTATCAATAAGATGGCTTTAAAGCCGTGGCGAAATCCGGGGCCCGGCAAGAGCTGCCCCCTCTCCGGGGAAAAGAAGTTTTTGCCCTTCGCCGGGGCAAATTCGCCCCTTCCGGCCCGGCGAGATAAGTTCCAGCGCTTTTCTTTCAAATGAGGCCTTTGTCCAGCGTGCCGCTTGGCTTATCATGAGCCCTTCCTGACGAGCACATAGATCGATGACATCTGGAATGAAACTCCTGAAATATGTTTTCCTGCTGGCGCTGGCCGTTCCCGCCCTCTGGCTGGCCGTGCCACAGACGGGCCATGCGGGTGGCGGCAATCTGGTCAAAAACCTGGTGCCGCACAGGGCCGTTTACGACATACGCATGGTTTCAAAGGCCAGCAGCTCCCAGCTTCTCAATATCAGCGGCCAGATGATATTTGAATGGAAACCCGGCTGCGAAGCCTGGACGACAGCACACCGCTTCACCCTTTTGTATGAATATGCCGATACGCAACCGATGAAAATCAGCAGCGATTTTTCGACCTATGAGACCTATGACGGCCGTAATCTCAATTTTACGTCGCGGCGGGAGCGGAACGGCGAATTGTACGAGGAGCTGCGCGGCAATGCTGTGCTGGATCGCAAGGGTGCCGGCAAAGGTATCTATTCCCTGCCTGAAGGACTGACATTCGATCTGGCGCCGGAAACTCTTTTTCCGATGTCGCATACGCTCCAGCTGCTTGAACATATGCGCAGCGGCAAAAAGTTTTTTCATGCCACGGTATTCGACGGCAGCGACACTGAAGGCCCGGTAGAGATCAACGCTTTTATCGGCAAAAGAGAGAGCGCCCCCGCCGAACTGATGAATTCCTCCCGTATCGATAAAAACCTGATTGCCGCGCCGGCCGCCGCTATCCGCATGGCCTTCTTTCCCACTGCGGCGGAAGAGCCCGAATCCGACTATGAAATGAGCGCCCTTCTGCACGACAACGGCATCATCAGCAGTATGAAGGTCGATTACAAAGATTTTTCCGTAATACAAAAACTTGCCGCTCTTGAGAAAATCGAGCCCGAGAACTGTGGCAAAAGCAAAAAAAACAAGCCCTGACAGGACCGGCCGGGGGCGATCGCTATCGACATAAACCCCCCGGGCCACTACTATTAATCACCTTAGAAAGCTGCCGGCCCAGGGTCTGACCCTCGCCTGCCCAAGCCGGGCCGGAAAAAGAGTTAAGAGCGAAAGAACGATGTCCAAAACGGTGCTGGTAGTCGAAGACAACGAACTGAACATGAAGCTTTTTCATGATCTTCTGGAGGCTCATGGCATCAGCACCATCGAAACAAGAAACGGCAACGACGTGCTGGGCATCGCCCGCAGCAGAAAACCGGATCTTATCCTTATGGATATCCAGCTGCCCGAAGTTTCCGGCCTCGATGTTACACGCTGGCTTAAGCAGGACACCGAGCTCAAACACATACCTGTCATTGCCGTTACCGCCTTTGCCATGAAGGGCGACGAACAGAAAATCCGCGAAGGCGGCTGCGAAGACTATATCTCCAAACCCATTTCGGTCACCCACTTCATGGAAGTGATCCGGAAATATCTGAATTAATCTTCAGGAAAGCTCACATGTCCGCCCGGGTCCTGGTTGTTGACGATATCCTGCCGAACGTAAAGCTGCTGGAAGCCAAGCTCAGCAGCGAATATTACGACGTTCTGACCGCCGTCAGCGGCGAGGAAGCACTGCGCCGGGCGGAAAATGACAGCCCCGATATTATCCTGCTGGATGTGATGATGCCCGGCATGGACGGATTCGAGGTCTGCCGCAGGATCAAGCAGAACCCGACTCTTGCCCATATTCCAGTGGTCATGGTCACCGCCCTGACTGACAGCGAGGACCGCGTGCGCGGCCTTGAGGCCGGGGCTGACGACTTCCTGAGCAAGCCGGTGAATGATACGGCCCTGATGGCACGGGTGCGCTCTCTCGTGCGCCTGAAAATGACCGTCGACGAATGGCGCGCCCGCGAAACCACAGCCTCTCAGCTCGGCGTGGTCGAACACGAGGCCAACGTCATGTCGGAGCCGGTTGAGAACGCCAAGATACTCGTGGTCGAGGACCAGCGCTTCGAATCCGACAAAATTGCCGACACGCTGCATACCGACGACGATAGCGTCATCCCGGTTGACAGCGGCAGGCAGGCCATGGAGTACGCCTCCCAGAACGATTTTGACCTGATGATCGTCAGTCTCAACCTGAAAAAGGAAGACGGCCTGCGGCTATGCTCCCACTTGCGCTCGAACGAAAAAACGCGCTCGGTTCCCATCATCATGCTTGGCACCGATGAGAATATGGACAAGATTGCGCACGGGCTTGAGATTGGCGCCCACGACTACATCATCCGCCCGATTGACAGAAACGAGCTTCTGGCTCGCGCCCGCACGCAAATCCGCCGCAAGCGGTTCCAGGAACGCCTGCGCGCCAATTATGAGGTCAGCCTGTCGATGGCGCTGACGGACAGCCTGACAGGCCTGTATAACCGCCGCTACCTTGAGGTCCACCTGCAGAAGCTTTTACAGAAAAACCAGGAGACCCGGAAAAACATATGCGTTCTCACACTCGATATCGACCATTTCAAGGAAGTGAATGATACAAATGGCCACAGCGCCGGCGACGAAGTTTTGAAAACCTTCGCCACGCGCCTTAAAGACAATCTGCGAAGTTTCGATCTCGTGGCGCGGCTGGGCGGCGAGGAATTCGTGGCCATCATGCCCGACACAAGCAATGAAATGGCGCTCTTTATCGCCGAACGCCTGCGCCGCTCCATCGGCGAAAAATCTTTCAAATGCAACATTCCGGCAGGATTTCTTGATATTACGACATCCATTGGCGGCGCCATCATCGAACCTGGCGCTCATACGGTAAAGGATGTTCTGGCCCGTGCTGATAAAATGCTCTACGAAGCCAAGCATTCTGGCCGGAACTGTACTGTTTTCGAGAAAATTGGTAAACTGAACCCCGGCGACTTCAAGCAAGAATCCCGGCCTCTGATAGAATAAAGCCGGCAAATCAAGGACCGCAGAAATGAAAGCTAAAAAAGCTCTGCTCATGCGCTCTGCACTTGTACTGATCATAAGCGTTCTTATCGCGTCCGGCCTGAACGCTGCCTTTCCCCTTGCTTCCCGCGCCCAGACGGCAAATCCGCCGGCAGAAGGAGCCGGCGTAATAGAAAATACTTTTAAGGACAGGGCCAGGCCGCCCGCACCCCCTGAGCCACTGGACGTTCTTAAGGAAAGCCTGCAGAAATGTGCGTCCATAGACAAGGACAGGTCTCTGCGTCTTCAGTGTTATGATGAAGCAGCCGTTGCCGCCGGCGTCCTCGCAGTGTCCGAACAGAAAAAAACCAGCGAGGTTGTCGCCAAATACGGATTCTGGCGCGTAATCGAAGGCCGTAATGATTT
>JANWLB010000044.1 GCA_025451095.1 Alphaproteobacteria bacterium | reverse complement strand
TATAGAGGGCGGCGTTGCGGCCCGCACAATCCGGGAAAGCCCACAGGCCCTGTACTTCTGCCGGAATGGCGGCTGCCGGCAGGGAGGCCGGCAGGCTTTCAGCTGCCGATGTTGCAGCGCCGGCAAGTGCCGCACCCAAAAAAACGAAAATGACGAGAAAAAACGTTTTCACGTCCGGCATAGCCCGGCCTCCTGCTCTTTTCATTCTAAAGCCAAACAGTGCTTTTTGTCATGAAAATGGCGCGGGGTGCCAGAAAGAGCGGGCTGTTTATTTGGTGAGGAGATGTGCGGGAATGCTGTATTCAAGGCCGACCCTGAATTCATGGCCGCCATATTCCAGCGAATAACCCCCGATATCAATATCCGAAGTGCCCAGATAGCGGTAGCTGCCGGTCAGGGCCGTGTCCTTGCCGATGTTGTATTTCAGGCCGCTGCCGACCTGCCATGCCAGCCCGAGGGCATTGCCTTTGTTGTCGGCCGCAAGGCCGGACGTATCGTCAATCTCAGCATTGTGGCTGGCAAGGCCCAGTCCCGCGCCGACGAACGGGGAGAGGCCGGCCACTTCGTAATCAAAATCGTAATAGGCGTTAAACATCAGTATCCAGCTTTTGATATGGCCGCCCAGATCGAACACGCCGGCATTGCCCAGATCCATATGGCTCATTTTCGGGTTGCGATAGGAAAGCTCGCCTTCCATCCGCCATTGCGGCGTCAGCCGTACGCCCAGGGCGCCCGCGAAGTTGGTGGCGTTGTCCATGCGGTAGTTGCCCTCGACGGCGCCGGTGCTTTCGTTGAAATCCAGCTCGTTATATTCGCTCAGGCCCAAATAGCCCGCGAAGTAAAGGCGGCTGGGCCGGGCCTGGGCCGCGCCGCAGAGAAGAGCGAGCGCCAGGAAGGTTGCAATAAGAGTCTTCGCGGAAAAATTCATGATCTGTCAGGGCAGAAGGTTAAGGCGGAAGGCAGCAGATGGAGGCTTAAGAAGGCAACCCTGAAATTGTAGGCAAGGAAAGCGCCACCGTCCAGCAGGCGGTGGAAAATCATCCACAGAATCATCCACAGATATTGAGGCAGAGCACCGTCAGGCGATAGGGGTGTCGACCCGCACCGGCAGATCGGCGGCGATCGGCTCGTCATCGAGCATCTCAATCATGCCGCTGGGCTGGACCGCGAAATTGGCGATGAACAGGGCGTTGGAATAGAACACAACGCCGTCGCACAGATAAAAGCCCTGGGCGTTTTTGCCCTCATAGCTCGCGGGCCGGATCGTACCCTCGACCACGGTGCGGGTCTTGGCATCCATGTTTTTGGGCAGATCAGGGTCATTGATGTCCTCGGCTATCAGGAAGGGGCCCTCCTCGCCGCGAACGAAGAAACAGAAGAAACGCAGGTAGTCGAGGACGTTGGGCTCGCTCAGCTTGATGGGCGCGCCGGCGTTAACCTCATGGATTGGCGGTGATGTGCCGTTCAGGCGATACAGGTTGCCATCCAGCGTCAGGTAATAGATTTTCAGGTTCTTGGGCGTCCAGCCGGGGTCACTGATGCGCACCAGAACCACGCGCTCATAGAAGGGGAGGGCGCGCCAGGCGACCTGGGTCGTCTGGGCGGAGGTTTTGTATTTTCCGTCGATGGGGTTCACTTGCTCCAGGAATCCGGCCAGTTCTTCGCCCGTAACGGGGTTCCAGTTATTGTCGTCGTACATGAAGCAAACCCTTTCTATGCCCCGCCGGGACCAGCCGTCCGGACAGATATGTTAGAAGGAAATTATGACGGCGGCCCTTTTTCGTCAAAGGAAATCTGAGCCAGATTAACTATATAGCAGGAAAAGCCCCCCGAAAACCCCCTGCAGGGGGATCGTCGGGGGTGGGTCATAACCCGGTATCATCCGATCTACAACACACATTGACAGAACAGAGGCATCCCGGTATAAAACCCGTCTTTGAAACAGCGGCGCGCCGTGTAAGAGGGCGCCGGAAAAGGACGGAGATCCGACCATGAAAAGAACATATCAGCCCAGCCGCCTGATCCGTAAGCGGCGCCACGGCTTCCGCAGCCGGATGGCCACCAAGCAGGGCCGTATCGTTCTGTCGCGCCGTCGCAGCAAGGGCCGCAAGCGCCTGAGCGCCTGAAAACGGCCACTTTCCGTTGCCACGGCCGCGGATTTAACGCCTCAATGGTTCCCGCTTCATGCCGGCACAGGACAACGACGCATCTTCTTCCCCCCTGACTCTGCAGACGCTCAAAAAGCGTTCGGATTTTCTGCGTGTCCAGAGCGCGGGCACGAAATGGGTCTCCCGGAGCCTGATTCTTGAGGCGGTGGCCGGAAAAGAAGGTCAGGTCCGCTACGGTATTACGGTAAGTCGCCGGGTCAGCCTGTCGGCGGTCCTGCGCAACCGGATCAAACGCCGCCTGCGCGCCCTGGCCGACGAAATTCTGCCGCAGGCGGCGCGGGAAGGGGCTGATTACGTGCTGATCGGCCGTCCCGAAACGGCAACCCGAACCTATGCGGCCCTCCAGAATGATCTGAAATGGTGCCTGGACCGGCTGGGCTATGGCAAGGGTACGGATAAGGGCATGAATAAGGACAGCGCGTCATGAGACAGGTGCTTCTGGCGGCTCTCAGGGGCCCGATTCACCTATACCGGATCCTTCTCTCGCCGATTCTGGGCCCGCGCTGCCGGTTTCACCCTTCCTGCTCCGCCTATGCCCTGCAGGCCCTGGAACAGCACGGGCCGTTGCGCGGGCTGTGGCTGACGGCCCGCCGCCTGTGCTCCTGCCATCCCTGGTCGCCGGTTTCCGGGCATGACCCTGTACCGGAACGGTTTGATTGGCCGGTCGCCTTCGGCTATAAACGCAGGCGGAAACCCTAAAAAGTACAAGACGACAGCGAAAGACAAACAGCCATGATGAACAAGCAGGACGATCTTCATCCCGAAGACCGCAGGAACCTGATTCTCTTCATCATATCAGCGGCGGCGGTCTGGCTGATATTTGACCATTTCGTAATCCAGCCCCGTGTCGAACGGACCCGCGCCGCCCAGGCAATCCAGGCGACGCAAACAAAAGACACCGTCGCAACGCCCGTCGCGCTCAAGCCGCGCACGGAGATTATTGCACAAACCCCGCGCCTCAAAATCGAGAACAGCGTGGTTTTCGGATCGATCAATCTTAAGGGCGGCCGGCTTGATGATCTCAGCCTCAAGAAATATTTCAAAAAACTGAACGGAGCAGAAAACGTCGTGCTGCTTTCCCCGCCGGGCGCCCTGCACACGCGCTATGTCGAGTTCGGCTGGGTGCCCGCGCAAGGAACGGGCCAGCGCGTTCCTGGCCCCGACACGCTCTGGCAGGCGGAAGGCAACAGCCGCCTGGCGCCCGGCAGCCCGGTCACCCTTTCCTGGAGCAACGGCCAGGGTCTGCGCTTTGAGAACCGTTTTGAAATCGACGATGTTTACATGCTGCACGTCAGTCAGCGCGTTACCAACACGAGCTCACGCAGCGTAACCCTCTACCCCTATGCGCTGGTCTCGCAGACGGGTTTGCCCGAAGACTTTTACGGTCACAGCGTCGTGCATGAGGGGCCGCTCGCCTATCTAGACGGCAAGCTGATCGAACATCCGTATGTCAAGTTGCGGGAAAAGCCCGAAGACATCGTCCCGGCCGTCACGGGATGGATCGGCCTCTCGGATAAATACTGGTTCACCAGCCTTGTGCCAGATCAGGAGACGGAAAAGAAATTCAGGACGCTCTATGTTCCCAAACAGGACGCCAAGGAAAAGAAGCCCGAGGATTATGGCCGGTTCCAGACCGACTATACAGGCGCGGCCATGGCGATTGCCCCCGGCCAAAGCGCAGAGAGCGCAACGAACGTTTTTTCCGGCGCCAAGGAAATACGCAGGCTGGCTTTCTATGAACAGAGTCTGAAGGTGCGGCATTTCGATCTGGCCGTGGATTTCGGACTCTATTATTTCATGACCAAGCCTTTTTTCTACATTCTTGATTTCTTCGCGCGGATAACCGGCAATTTCGGCATTGCGATTATCGGCCTGACGATTGTCGTCAGGCTGGCCGTGTTTCCCCTGGCCAACGCGTCTTTCCGTTCTTTTGCCAAGATGAAGAAGATCGGGCCGGAAATGAGGGTGCTGCGTGAAAAGTATGGCACCGACAAGGAAAAGCTGCAGGAAAGTCTGGTCGCCCTCTATGAAAAGGAAAAGGTCAATCCTATGGCGGGCTGCCTGCCAATTTTCATACAGATCCCGATTTTCTTTGCTCTGTACAAGGTTTTTTCGGTGACCATCGAAATGCGCCACGCGCCTTTCTTTGGCTGGATTCATGATCTTTCGGCGCAGGACCCTACCACCATTTTCAACCTGTTCGGACTGATCGACTGGCAGCCGCCAAGCCAGCTGATGATCGGGGGATGGTCCTGCTTCATGCTGATCGCCATGCTTGTGCAAAGGAACCTGAGCCCGACATCCCAGGACCCGTCGCAGGCTATGGCCACGAAGATCATGCCTTTTTTCATCACTTTTATCCTCTCGAAGTTTCCGGCGGGGCTGGTTATTTACTGGACATTCAGCAACACCTTTTCGGTGCTGCAGCAATATGTGCTGATGCGCTCGATGGGCATCAAGGTGTCGCTGTTCCATGCCACCGACGATGAAAAGGAAATGGAGGAGCTGGTCGAGGAAGGCCCGGACGTTCATCCCGGGCTGGAAATGGTCGAATCGCGGGTGGAGGACGCTTTGTTCGGCACCGAAGACGGCAAGGACCAGGGTAAGAAAGTCAGTGCGCCGCGCCCCAAAAAGAAAAAGAAGCGCTGATGCCGGAAACGCAGCTCAGCGCCGAGACACAGGAAAGGGCCCGGAAACTCTTCGCCGGGCCCTGCGATTTTGTTGCCGGCGCCGCGCAGATCGACATGATTCCGTTGCCTGATGCGCCGGAAGTCGCCTTTGCCGGGCGCTCCAACGTTGGCAAATCGTCACTGATCAACGCGCTGACCGGCCGCAAGTCGCTGGCCCGCACGTCGAACACACCGGGCCGCACGCAGCAGATCAATTTCTTCAGCCTGGGCGGGCGGCTCTGCCTGGTCGATATGCCGGGCTATGGTCATGCGCAGGTCTCGCGCGGACAGAAGGAAGAATGGCGCGCCCTGATCCATCACTATCTGCGCGAGCGCGCGTCCTTGCGCTGCGTTTTTCTTCTGGTCGACAGTCGTCACGGCCTTAAGGACAGCGACGAGGAGATGATGGATATTCTCGATTCTGTCGCGGCTCCCTACCGCGTTGTCCTGACCAAAATGGACAGGGCGGAAAACACCGCAGAGATTGTGAGCCGGACACGAGAAGCCCTGCAAAAACATACGGCGGCATTCCCCGAGCCCGTCGTTACAAGTTCATATGAAGGACACGGAATCGCTGATCTGCGCAGTACAATATTTGCACTGGCAGCGGATGAATCCTGACGTTGCGGCTAACGTTGCTTAACGTTGTTCAAGGATGTTGTAGTAGCTCCATGCCGTGCCGGTGCTGTTTTCAACGCACAAAGACGGACGGCCATTGCAGCCTGGACAGACTGTGGCGTCGAAATCGGCAGTCGGGCTGTTCGTGTGCTGTACGTTGCCGTCGGCATCCGTCGCACTGATCAGAACCTTGTTGATATTGACGTTCAGTGCCGGGATTGCGGCGCTGCCGGTCAGAAGCTCATTGATGCGGGCGCAAACAGGCTCCCTGATCTGGTGCGCTACCATGATGATGTCCGTGGCCGTCGTCGCCGTCCAGCCCACATTGTTGAAACGGCCCAGATACCAGCCGGCCGCCGGGTTGGTATCCACCTGGCCAACAGCCTCTGCCATCAGCTTCGGCATGATCACGCCGCCCCCGTCCGAGTGGAATATTTTATGAATGCTCGATCCGACATTGAAGCAGGCATCGGCGGGCAGGCAGAACTGCAGCGCATCAAGGCTGGAGCCCGAAAAAACCATCTGGTCGACCGCCTGTTTAACCTGGTTTGAAACCTGGATGATCTGGGTGGCGTAGACATTTAATTTTTCCTCGGGGATCACGGCCTGCTGGGTGGAGCCGCTCTTCCTCGCTATGACAAAAGTCAGCGCGGCAAAAAGCGCGATCACGACCAGGACGTAAATAATCGCGTTTCCGGCCTCGGATTTTCCTGAAAAAGATTTGCTCTTTCCGCTCATAACAGTGCTATTGTTGCACCAAGAACCGCTATTGAAAAGGCAGAAATGACGCTGGATTTCCTCTCGGTGCTGGCCGGGATCATTTTAGGCTTTATCGCCGGCTTTGCCCTGCTGGGCATGCGTTTAAGCGCCCTGCGCGAACGTCTGCGCCATCAGGAACAGGGCCGGGCAGACATGGATATGGCTTTTGGCGCCGCCGCGCAGGACGCCCTGCAGAAAAGCCATGAACAATTTCTCCTGCTCGCCCAGGAAAAACTCAAGCAGGCGCAGGCCGAGGGCGGCTATGATCTGGAAAAACGGCAAAAGGCCATCGCCGACCTGGTTGACCCGATTGGCAAGACGCTTAAGGAAATGTCGGAAAAAGTTGAAAGGCTGGGTCGTGCCGGCACAGGTCTTGAGGTTCAGCTGAAAACATTTGCCGAGGATCACCGCCTCCTGCGTCAGGAAACGCAGAACCTCGTGCAGGCGCTTCGCAATCCGGCCGCGCGCGGCCGCTGGGGCGAGATGCAGTTGCAGCGCGCGCTGGAAATGGTGGGCATGGTCGAGGGCACGCACTACACCCAGCAGGAATCGGCGACTGCCGAAGGCGGAGTCCGGCGCCTGCCGGATTTTGTCATCACCCTGCCAGGAGGGCTGCAGATTGTCATTGATGTCAAGACACCGGTAGAACCGTATTGGGCGGCTCTGGAAGGCGGCGATTCCGCGGCCGCGCAAAAAGGGGCGGCTGATAATTTCCGGCGCCACGTCCGCGACCACCTGAAAGAGCTGAAGTCCCGTGAATACTGGCGGCATTTCGAATCGCCGGATTTCGTCGTCATGTTCCTGCCCACGGAGGGGCTTTACAGCATGGCGGTCAGCAATGATCCGGCCTTGATTGAGGACGCTGCCAACAACAATATTATTCTGGCGTCGCCGACAACGCTGATGGGCCTGCTGCGCGTCGTCATGCATGGCTGGCAGCAGCAAAGCATGGCGGAAGAAGCCCGCACTATCTCGGGCCTCGCCAGTGAGCTGTACAACCGCATCGCCAAATTCGGGGAACACATGCAGAAGCTGGGACGCAATCTGGGCACGGCGCTGAATGCCTATAATCAGGCGGTGGGATCGCTTGAATCCTCGCTGCTGCCCGGCGCGCGCCGGATGCATGAGTTACATGTCCAGACCGGCGGCCGGGAGATTCCGGTACTGGCCGCTCTTGAAGAGGCACCTCGCGGGATATCGGCGCCGGAACTGCTGGAGAGCGCGGACGCCCGCGAAAGAAAACAGGCCTGAGCATATATGAGCGTGTACGACATCATAACCGTTCCCGATCCTATTCTTAAGACGCCAGCAAGCCCCGTGGCCCGCGTCGATGACGCCGTGCGGCGGCAAATGGATCGCATGCTGGAAACCATGTATGCCGCGCCCGGGATCGGTCTTGCGGCTAACCAGGTCAATCTCCTGAACCGGGTCATCGTTCTTGATTGTGAATGGCGCTCCAATGGCGAGGAAAGCGGCGAACGCCGGCCGGTCTGCATGGCCAACCCGGAAATCGTCTGGGCGTCTGACCAAATCAGCGTGATGGAAGAAGGCTGCCTTTCCATCCCCGGCCAGTTTGCCGAGATCGAGCGTCCGGCCACGGTCCGCGTGAAGTATCTTGATTACAAGGGCGAGGAGGCGGAACTGGAGGCCAAGGATCTGGTGTCGCATTGCGTGCAGCATGAAATCGACCACCTTAACGGCGTTTTGTTCATCGACTATCTCTCACGGCTCAAGCGCGACATGATGCTGCGCCGCGTTGAAAAAATCATGAAGGGCCAGGAAGCCCTGTAGCGTCCTTTATAAGGAAACCTCCATCATGACCGGCAAAAAACTGCGCGTGATTTTCATGGGAACGCCTGATTTCTCTGTACCCGCCCTGAACGCGATTCTTTCCGCCGGACACAAGATTATCGCCGTCTATTCGCAGCCGCCGCGGCCCCGGGGGCGGGGGCAGAAAATCCAGCCGTCGCCCGTTCACGCCGCTGCCGAAGTGCATAACATACCGGTGTTTACACCCTTAAGCCTGAAAAAGGACGAAGCGGCACAGGAGGCTTTTGCCGGGCAGCGCGCCGATGTGGCGGTGGTTGTGGCGTATGGGTTGCTTCTGCCGCGTGCCGTTCTCGAAGCACCTGTCTATGGCTGCCTGAACATCCACGCTTCGCGGCTGCCTCGCTGGCGGGGCGCCTCGCCGATTCAGCGCGCCATCTGGGCGGGCGACAGTGAAACAGGTGTGTCGATCATGAAAATGGATGAGGGGCTTGATACAGGGCCGGTGCTGGCGGAACGCGGGCTGGCTATAGGTCCGCAGACCACGGCGCAAAGCCTTCATGACGATCTCTCGGCGCTGGGCGCGGAGCTGATCGTCTCCGTACTTGACCAGATCGCTGTTCAGGGCCGTTTGCCGCCGGCAACCGCGCAGGACAACAAGGCGGCGACCTATGCCGCCCTGCTGACCCGGGAAGACAGTCATATCGACTGGACAAAAACCGCTGCTGAAATCGACCGCCAGATCCGCGCGCTCAATCCCTGGCCGGGCGTATGGACCACGGCTGCCGGCGGGCGGCGGCTGAAGATTGTGACGGCGGAAATTGCAGGCGAAACACCGCGCGCGCCTCCGGGTACGCTGGAGGACCGATCCGGCCTTGTTTCCTGTGGCGGAAAGACAGCGCTTCGGTTGTTGCAGGTGCAGCCTGAAAACGCGGCCGTCATGGGTTTTTCCGCAGCGCTCAGTGGCCGGCATATTGAGCCAGGCTCAAATTTTTTCTGATCGGTTTTTTTGATTACAGCGGGGTCAGTTGCCGCTGGCGTATGCGGTGGCCGGGGAATTTATGCCGCCGGACTTCTTCTTCCTCACCGTTATCATTGGCGGCAGAGTTGAAGGGGGTTTGCAGCAATCCGTGCATTTCCTTGAATTTGTCTGTACGCAAACCGCGTCCCATGAGGGCGTGAAATATACCAGGGGAAGATCTTGTGCCCGCTTTTCGCAAGGCGCCTTCAAAGGCCTGGCAAAGTGCTTTGTTGTAAAGACCTCTTTCTTTAAACAGAGCAAAGAAGTCCGCTCCCATCGCTTCGGTTTTTTGATAGCTGTAAAAGGCGGCGTCATATCCTCCGCCGTGAATATAATCAAAAGAGGGGAGAACAAGCGCGCCGCGAGCCGGAAGAAGCCTGAATGACCTTAGAGTTTTAGCCTCAAAGTCTTCGACGCTTTTAACTTTGCCGATGTCGGCGCGCGACCAAGCCATGTCGAGCCAGCCACGCGACGCTTTTTCCAAGACTTCCATACCGGACATATATTTACGGCGTTCCCTGATTTTTTCCTTAAGACTGTCAGGAATACATTTGCCCGTTTTGTAATGGACAGCAAAATCATCCAGAACCTCTGATTCGTACACCCAGTTTTCATTGATTTGGGAGGGAAACTCCACAAAATCATCTTCCATCATCATTGAAGACAGGCTGGGATATCTCGTTTTTCCTCTAATTTCATGCGCGGCGTGCCCCAGCTCATGGATAATTGTTTCCACATCATAGTGTGACAGCAATGTGGGCTTTCCTTCGGGGCTTTTAGGTAGTTTTGCAACAATCACTTCAATAGGCTGGCGCACCCTTCCCCTGAACAGGCCCTGAGGCAGAAGAGGATAGTTCCAGGCAATCCCCGGCGCTTTACCGTTTCGGTCATAGAGGTCCATGAAGATAATGCCCTTGGGTTTTCCGGTGCGGGCATCCGTCACATTAAAGGTGCGCACGTCTTTGTGGTGAACGGGATATTCGTGTGTTTCCTCAAAATGGAGCCCCAGAAGTTTCTCGTAGTGACGAAAAAGACCAGCCAGAACATTCTCGATCTCGAAATAGGGACGTAAGGCCTCTTCATCATATCCCAAAGCTTTCTTTTTCAATTTTTCTTGGTAATAAACAACGTCCCAAGGCTCAAGCCGCCTTATAGCATCATGCCGCGCGCATTCGCGGACAAGCTCCAGCTCTTTTCTGGCTGTAGGGAGCGCCGCATTTTTTATGTCTTGAAGGAACTCCCGGGCCTTCTCCGTTGATCTGGTGCCCTGGTAGGTCATGTTGAATTCAGCAAGATTTAGATAACCCAAAAGCCGCGCTTTTTCACGCTGCTGCTTCATCAGCTCAATAACAATCTGGCGATTGTCGTACTGTCCATAGGTGGCCTTCGTGCTGTAAGCACGCCACATTTTTTTTCTTTCAGTCCGGTCCTGAACCGACCGCATGAATGTTGTGTAAGTGTCTTTGTTAAGGGTAAAAACATATTTTCCGACATGACCAACCTCATCGGCCTTGGTTTTTGCGGCGTCCAGCGCGGCACGAGGCAAGCCCTTAAGCCGAGAGCGGTGTTCAACAACAACATAATCCTCATAGGTTGCTCGTTTTATATTTTTCTGTGCGCGCAGCTCCAGATTCTGGATGCTTTTTTCCAACGCATAAAGCCGCGCCTTATTCCTTTTGCTCAGGCGCACACCATAGTCGATAAAGGTATTGTACAGCGACTGATATAACCCTTTTTTCTCTTTCGAAAGCCGGGAAAACTCGGGATTTCTGCGGGCCTGGCGCAGACGGGCGAAAAGATCCTCGTCGCCGTATATGGCATTTATCATCTCCGCAAATCTATCGGCCGCTTGTTGCTGCAAGGTCTCGTAATATTCCTCGTGGCTTCTGTCCTCAGGAATCAGATTGAAGATGATGCCCAGAATATAGGCGGAGGTTTCGCAAACAGTTTCTAAGGCTTCAACGGTGTTTTTAAAATTGGGTTTGGCGGGGTTATTTTTTATTTTTTGAGCGCGGGCGAGATCGCGTCGACAGGCTTCCTCGATGGCCGGCATGATATGCTGTGGTTTTATACGATCCCATGCCGGTACAAAATTTGTGCGCGCCGACAAATCAAAAAAAGGATTATCTTTCAGCGCGCGGAATTTTTTCATGGAGCCCTGTCCATAGCGGCCGTGGAAAACAACATCTGATTTTCCTGAAGGTCGCCCAAAAGGCCGGCGTTATTTGCGCTGACAATCATGTAATCCATTCTTATTCCCGCATAGCGGTTGTACAGCTCAATAGCCAGCCAGACGAAAGCCGGTGCATGCTCGGCTCCTGAATCAGGCTCTTTGTCGTGGCGTACGGCATCAATAGCATGTGCCAGTTCATGCAGTAAAGACACCGCATCGCGGTCGGAAAAATAAATTTTGTGCTCGTCGATGACATAGGCCGCGCCGCCCTTTTTTGCTGCGCACCATTCAAGCTCAGGCTCTGATATGTTGTAGTCCTTGCAGACACGGCGTATGAGCGCGAGCGCCTCTTTTTTATTGATCCGGGCGCTGGAATCGTTAAGAAAACTGTTTTCCCACTTATAAAGCCTGTCTTTTTGCCAGTCGCGATCCAGCAGTGGATGTTCGGGGGCTTCCGGTGCGGTCAGGGCAGCGCTGAAATGAGCGCGCGCACCGGTTTGTGAATCAAAGGTTTTTATATCAATCAGCTTTTTATTGTGACGTGAATGCCAGGCAACGACGTTGAAGGGTTTTTTCAGATCCGGCCGCTGGTGCGTACCCATGACAAGATAAGCGTCGCTTTGGGCGTCATAATGACGCTTCACGACGGCAATGTCGTCCGCGAAAAGGGGTGGCTTTTTACGAATGTCCCTGTTCCCCATAGTATTCTTGTTTCTTTTTTTATAAGCGACAATTAAAACAGGTTTTCGGAAAAGAGCAAGAAAAAGGGGGGCCGGTTTTGCGGCCTTTTATTGTGCATGGCACTCACGCGCTGGAAGCTGACAATCGAGTATGACGGCACCCGTTTCGCGGGCTGGCAGCGCCAGACTGACGGCGTGCCGTCAGTGCAGCAGGCGCTGGAGGAGGCTATCTATGCTTTCTGCCAGCAGAATATCGGTGTGGTGGTAGCGGGCCGCACTGATGCCGGCGTTCACGCGCGCGGCCAGGTCGCGCACTTTGATCTGGATTACGTAAAAAAAGAGCTCGCCGGGCAGGACCTCATCAAGGCGCTCAACGCCCATTTGCGGCCACAGCCGGTCAGTGTCCTCGCAGCCGTTCAGGCGCCCGAATCCTTCCATGCCCGCTTCTCAGCCATACGGAAACTATACACTTATAAAATTATCAGCCGTTCCGCGCCGCCCGCTCTGGACCGGGATCAGGCGTGGCACGTGCCGCGCCTGCTGGATACGCGCGCCATGCAGCTTGCCGCGCGCGAACTGCTCGGCCATCACGATTTCACGACCTTCCGCGATTCGCAGTGCCAGGCCAAGGGCCCGGAAAAAACCCTGGACCGGCTGGATGTGGAAGAAAAAACCTATGACGGTGCCGGCGGGCGGGAAATTTTAATCCATGCGGAGGCGCGCTCCTTCCTGCATCATCAGGTGCGCAACATGGCCGGCACGCTGGTGCTGGTGGGGGAAGGCAAGTGGACGGCTGTTGATGTGCGCACGGCCCTTGCAGCGCGTGACCGCACGCGCGGCGGCCCGACAGCGCCTGCCGGGGGGCTCTATCTGATGCGGGTAGATTATCCGGAGAAATAGCGCGCCAGAATCCGCGCATAGATTTCGGTAAGCATCGCAAGATCGTCCAGCGCCGCGTTTTCATCCATGCGATGAATCGTTTCGTTGATCAGGCCAAATTCGACGACAGGACAATAAGCATGGACAAAGCGTGCATCCGATGTGCCGCCGCCTGTGGTCAGCGCGGGCGCGCGTCCCGTGACGGCGCGAATTTCCGCCACGGCCATATCAGTAAAGGGGCCGGGCTTTGTCATGAAACTCTCGGCGTTGCAGTGGACGGCAAGTTCATAATCGGGCGATACCGCATCAAGAGCGCTCCTGATTCGTTGCTCCAGCGTGCGGCTGTCCCACAGGTCGCAGAACCGGACATTGAATTTCAGGCTGCCGCCCGCCGGAATTACGTTATAGGCGCTGTTGCCGACATCGATTGAAGTGATCTGAAGATTGGTGGGTGGAAAAAATTTCGTGCCCTTGTCAAATTCATGGGAAAGCAGCGCCTGCGCCATGGCTATCAGGCGGGGCAGGGAATTGTCGGCGCGCGCCGGATAGGCGGTGTGGCCCTGAACGCCCCTGACCGTCAGGCTGCCGTTAAATGATCCGCGCCGCCCGATCTTGATTTCGTCGCCCAGCATTTTCGGGTTCGACGGCTCGCCTACAACGGCGACGTCGGGAATGTGGCCGTTCTCTTTCATCCAGGGCAGCACGCGAACCGTGCCGTCAACAGATGCTCCTTCTTCGTCTCCTGTAATTAGCAGGCTGAGAGAACCGGAAAAGCCGGGATTTGCAGACAGGAATCCGGCGACGGCGGCAATGAAACAGGCAATTCCGCCCTTCATGTCAGCTGCCCCGCGCCCATACAGGCGCCCGTTTTCGATGACGGCGCCGAAAGGCGGGTGGGTCCAGCCCTTCTCGTCGCCCGGCGGCACCACGTCCGTATGTCCGCAAAAACAAAGATGTGGCGACCCGGTCCCGTATCTTGCGAACAGATTCATCACGTCGCCGAAAGGCAGGAAATGGCAGGTGAAGCCCAGGGGTTCCAGAACATCGGCCAGCACTTTCAGGGCGCCCGCATCGTGGGGCGTAACGCTGGGGCAGCGGATCAGGGCCTGCGCCAGTCTGACGGGGTCAAGAGCCATGACGCCACAATATCAGTCCTGCTGCGGCAGTTCCAGTTGCAGATTTGAAAAGCTGCGTCTAGTCTTTAGACCGGAACAAAGAAAAGGATAACAACCCATGCCCAAGCCCTCCGCCCATCTGGCCAAGCTGCCCCCCTATCTGTTTGCGGAGGTGGACAAGAAAATTGACGCTGCCCGCGCGGCCGGCGTTGACATCATCAGTCTGGCCATCGGCGACCCTGACCTGCCCACACCGTCTTTCGTCGTTGACAGCCTGTGCGCGGCGGTCAAAGACCCGGAGACGCACAATTACGCGCCTTATCACGGGACCAAACCCTTCCGCGACGCCGTGACGTCGTGGATGAAAACACGCTTCGGCGTTTCCGTCGATCCTGAAAAAGAGGTGCTTGCCCTGATCGGCTCCAAGGAAGGGTTGGCGCATATGATCCTGGCCTATATCAATCCCGGCGATGTCGTGCTCTGCCCGTCACCCGGCTACCCGGTCTACAACAACTACACGCTGCTGTGCGGCGGCGAACCTTACACCATGCCGATGGAAGCTGCGGACGGTTTTCTGCCCGATCTGAAAGCCATTCCGCCGGACATTGCCCGGCGCGCCAAGCTGATGTTCCTGAACTATCCCAACAACCCGACCGGCGCAATTGCCACTGAAGGCTTCATAAAGGAATGCGTAGAGTTTTGCCGGAACAATGACATCCTTTTGTGCCACGACAATGCCTATTCGGAGATGACGTTCGACGGCTACCGCGCGCCCAGCTTTCTGGGCGTTCCGGGAGCGGCGGAGGTCTGCGTCGAGTTTTTCTCTCTGAGCAAGATGTACAACATGACGGGCTGGCGCGTCGGCTTTGCCGTCGGCAACGCCGCCGGGCTTAAGGCGCTGGGCACTGTGAAGAACAATACCGACAGCGGTGTTTTCAAGGCGATCCAGCGCGCCGCCGCCGCGGCACTCGGGCGCTCGGACGAACTGACTGCCGGATTGAATAAAATATATGGCCACCGTCGCGACATTGCGGTTGAGGGGCTGCGTGCGCTGGGCTGGGATTTCAAGCCTAACGTGGCTACGTTCTATCTGTGGGTGCCTGTGCCGCCCGGCATGAAAAGTACGGAGTTTTCAGCGATGCTGCTTGAAAAATGCGCGGTCATCGTTGCGCCGGGCCTCGGTTACGGACCCGCGGGCGAGGGTTATTTCCGTATCGCCCTTACCGTGCCCGAGGAGCGCTTGCGCGAGGCATTAAAGCGCCTGGAAACGGCCGGCATACGCTGGACCATGACGCAGGCACCGGAGAAAAGAGCGGCGGGCTGACAGGCAGACCGGGCATCATGCTCAAAGCACCCCCCGCCGTTTTCAAAAAACTTCTTTCCTTCGCGAACAAAACCTGCCCGATGGAAGGCACGACAACAATCGCCCAGACCGGCGATATTGCCGATCTGGTGGCCCAGAGCGCCCGCTGCTTTTCCACCAACGCTCTGACGACCCGGCAGGCGCGCTACAGCATCACGAAGGGCAACTCAATTGTTCTCCTGCACCGGAGCAAGCGCGGCGAGCTGACCTCTTCGTGCCTGATCGAATTCTATCCCAAACAGGTCCGCGCCTATCTGAACGCCGTCTGTGTCGAATTTTCCTATCGCGGGCGCGGGCTGGGACGCTGGTACATGACCCTGTTTGAAAAGGCCGCCGCTCTGACCGGCTGCCATACCCTGACCAGCACCGCTGCGGTTGACAACGAAGCCAGTCTACGTCTTCATCTGAACTGCGGATTCATTGTTACCGGACAGCAGGACGATTATTACGACGACGGCAGGGCGGCCTGCCATATGAGAAAGAACATCAGGGAATCATGACAGGCGGGCCGATCAAACACATTATCGTCACGGACAAGGGTAAAAACGGAATCCCGGAACATCCTGAGCGTCTGGTTCTTTCCGCAACAGACTTTCTGACCAACCAGGCGCCGATCGACCTGCGCAAGACACCGCGCCTGAAGGCGATCAATCTTTGCAACAATTACGACTATCTGGGAAAAGGTTATTACGTCTCCCTTCTGGCTGAGGCGCGCGGCATAAGATGTGTGCCCAGCGTGTCGGACATTGTCACCCTGAACTGGAAGCGCCACTACCAGTCCTCAATTCCTGAACTGAACAGCCTGCTCGACAAATATTACAATGAGCCTCCGGAAGAGCCGCTGGCCCGGACCTACAACGTTTATTTCGGGCGGGTTGAAAACCCCCGTCTGGATGCCGTCGCCCGACGTCTTTTCGATCAGTTCCGGTTCCCACTGATGACGCTGGAGATCAAATTCGGTGCCAGTGGCAAATGGGCGGTTGAATCAATTGATTCCCTGCCGCTTTCAAGCCTGCCCCGGGAAAAGAACGACACTTTCTATGAGGCCATCGACAAGTTCACGGGTACGGCCTGGCGCAACCCGTCCGTGTCCGGCCGGAAGGAACGGCACTGGCTGGCCATCCTGCACGACCCGGACGAGAAAATGCCGCCGTCGGATAAGGCCGCTCTTGCGCGCTTTGCCAAGATTGGCAAGGAGATGGGCCTTTTCGTCGAACTTCTGACGCGTCATGATTACGCTATGCTGCTCGAATTCGACGCGCTTTTTATCCGTGAAACGACGGCGATTAACCATCACACATATCGCTTTGCCCACAAAGCCGAGAGCGAAGGCATACCTTGTATCGACGACACGCAGTCGATCATACGCTGCTGCAACAAGGTTTTTCAGCACGAATTGCTGCGTGCCAACGGCGTGCCTTTGCCGCGCACCATCGTCATGGACCGCAAGATGGAAAGGACGATGGAGGAAGAGATGGAATATCCCGCTATCCTTAAAATTCCTGACGGGGCGTTCTCCCGCGGCGTGGTCAAAGTCGATGACGAAGGCGAATTTCGCAAGTCGGCGATGGAGCTTCTGAAGCGGTCGGAGATTATTCTGTGCCAGGAATTTGTGCAGTCGGACTTTGACTGGCGAATTGGCATTCTCAACAATGAGCCACTGTTCGCCTGTAAATACTTCATGGCGCGCGGCCACTGGCAGATATACAATCACAAGGCTCGCGCCGGCCGCGCCCGTCAGGGCGCGCACAAGGCGGTGCCGGTCAAATCCGTGCCTCAGGATGTGATGAAAACGGCTTTGAAAGCGGCGAAACTGGTGGGTAACGGGCTTTACGGGGTCGACCTCAAGCAGACGGCGGACGGGGTCGTAGTCATGGAGGTGAACGACAACCCCAGCATAGATCACAATGTGGAAGACCAGATTCTCGGCGACCGCCTGTATAAGAAGATATTGGGCCGTCTTGTTGAAATGATCGAGGAATAGTCCCGTTCGGAAAATCATGAAATACTTTTTCCCGCTTGTCGTTGCTCTGATCTTTCTGGCGGCTTCCGCACGCGCGCAGGAAGCTGCGCCGGCTCCGGCTCCAGCTCCGGCTATGGAGCAGAGCGTTTCGCAAACAGTCGCGTCGGCGGAAGAGCCGGAGACGGCAGAAGAAACGCTTGAAGATACCGATTTCGAGCTGCCGGTGGACTGTACGCCGGGACAGGATTGCTGGGTTGTCAATTATGTAGATGTTGATCCTTCTCCGGCCCGTGCCATGGATTTTCATTGCGGCCCGCGTACCTACGAAGGGCATGACGGTACGGATATTGCCGTGCTGGACGAGGCGGCAATGGAGGACGGCGTCGATGTCTATGCCGCTGCCGACGGCAAGGTGATGCGGGTGCGTGACGATATTGAGGATGCGGCGCCTACGGAAGACGAGATCAAAAAAATGATTGCCGACAGGAAAGGCTGCGGTAACGGCATATTGATCGATCATGGGCAGGGATTGCAGACAATCTATTGCCACATGAAAAAGCACAGCCTTGCCGTAAAGCCGGGCCAGGAAATCAGTGCGGGCGATGTCATCGGGCAGGTCGGCCAGTCCGGTGCCGCTGAATTTCCGCATCTGCATTTTGGCGTCTTCCTGAACAGCCGGGTCATCGACCCATTCACAGGTACCGATTCGTCCAAAGGGTGCGGTCAGGCGGGCGAGACGCTGTGGGAAGACCCCGAAGATCTGGTTTATGCGCCTTTTTCACTCTACGCCGCCGGTTTCGGCGGAAGCGTTCCCGATTTTGAGGAGATCAAGAAAAACGCGAGCGGGCCGCAAAGCCTTTCCCTGAAAAATTCGGCCGCCCTGGTCTTCTGGGCGGCGGTTTATGGCGCCCGGGCCGGCGATAAAATACATATCGGTATAACCGGACCGGACGGGCGGGTCCTTGCCGCGCGCGACATTGTTCAGGACAAGGACCGGGCGCGGCAGTATTACTATGTCGGGAAAAAATCCGACCTGCACGCGCCCGCAGCCGGAAACTATGCCGGCCTCTTCACCCTGGAAAGAGATTTACCCACCGGCCCAGCCCGGGATGAAATTGCCCGCACGGTTCGTCTTTCGCCCTGAGGCCGAGCCCCGTCTTGTGGTTTATGAAAAAAAGAGCGCATTTGAGATAAATTTTTAGTGGGAAAGTCACAGTACTGGATGCAGGTACCGGCCGGAAAGATAGACAGAAATGACGAAACTTTATATCATTAAAAGAGCGTGGGGTTTCCCCGCCGGTGACTTTGATTCGAACTGCCCGCAACCCCACAGCTTCTTTATAGAGCGGCATTGATGGAACGTCAGATCACATGACCGGCATTTTTTCAGCCTTTGCCCGCTTTTCCCGCCTGCTCGTGCTGGCGTTTCTGTGCGCCGCCATAGTGTTGGCCGCCCCTGCGGCTGAAGCGGCCCGCTCGCACAGTAACCCGCGCTATGCCGCCATCGTGATCGATGCCGATACCGGCCAGATCCTTTCTGAGAGCAATGCCGACAAACGCCTGCATCCGGCGTCGCTGGCGAAAATGATGACTTTGCTTATGACGTTCGATGCGCTCAGGAATGGAACGCTGCGCCTCCAGGATTATGTGCGCATATCAAACCGCGCCGCCAGTATGAGCCCGAGCAAGCTGGGCCTGCCGCCTGGTTCAGCCATCCGCGTCGAAGATGCCATTTATGCGCTGGTCACAAAATCCGCCAACGATATCGCCGTGGCGATGGCCGAGAAAATCGGCGGCACCGAGTCGCATTTCGCCGCCATGATGACCTCCCGCGCGCAGCAGCTGGGCATGAGGAACACGCAGTTCAAGAACGCATCGGGCCTGCACAACCCGCAGCAGCTGACCTCCGCCCGCGATATGGCCGTGCTGGCCCGGGTGCTGATCAATGACTATCCGCAATATTACCATTATTTCTCAACCCGCCAGTTCAGCTACCGCGGCTATACGCATCACAATCATAACCGGCTGATGGACAGCTATCGCGGTATGGACGGGCTGAAAACCGGCTTTATCCAGCCCTCGGGTTTCAACCTCGTCGCATCGGCCAAGCGCGATGGCCGCCGCCTGATCGGCGTCGTCTTTGGCGGCCGTACGGCCAACAGCCGCAACGCGCAAATGCGCACCCTTCTTGATGGGGGTTTCAAGCAGACACGCAGTTATGCCGTGGCGTTGGCGCGCAGGGACGCACCGCTGCCCACGCGCAAGCCGGATACGCCTCTGCGCCTTGCCGGCCTGAAAATTCCCGGCGCGGCTACGGGTGTTGTCGGCACCTCCGTGACCCCGTCGGAATCCGCGCACTCGGACAGGGCGCTGATTGCCAGGGCGGATTCAATGCTTGAGGGCCGTGAATTTCGTGCCATGATCGGCGAAGGTGACCTGGACCCCTCTGTTTCCACCCGGCTTGAAACAGGTCTTTTGGCCATTGCCGCCCTGCGTGAAAGCCGTGGGCTGGGCAAGTCCGTGCCGGGTGCGCGCGGCGTCAAGACGCCGACCGTCGACCCCATCTCCATGCTCGGCGATCTGTGGACGGTGCAGATCGGTGCTTATGCCAGCCGTGCGAGAACCGATCAGGCGCTTCAGGGGGCACTGAAAACCCTGCCGCCGCAACTGGCTGATGCATCTCCGGTTATTGTCCCGCTCAAAACCCGGGATGGCTGGCTGTTCCGTGGCCGGCTGGGCGGGTTCACCAAGGCAGAAGCGATTCTCGCCTGCAGCGTGCTGCCAAACTGTATGCCTGTTGCCCCGCAGGCCTATTGATCCATGCGCCCGGCTTTAAATCGTCAGGGCCGTACCGGTGAGTCAGGCAGCGTCATTTTCTTCATAATCATCGCCATTGTTCTGATCGCGCTGGTGACCGTTGCCATCCGCAACAGCGGCATCGAGAGTACCACCACGGATACGGAGACGAACATCCTCAACATCACCCGGGTCAAGCAGTACGCCTCAGAGCTAGAACGGGGTGTAACCCTGATCCTGAGCAGCGGTATCAGCGAAGCAGACATACGCTTCGCTCATGGCGATGCGTCCGCTGATTACGGGGTCGTCACTGCGTCTCCGAATGCCCAGCTGTTCAATCCGAAGGGTGGCGGCGTTGAGTACAAGGCCGGGCCCGAGGCCATCAACTTTGGCAACAAGTGGGAGTTTTACGGGCATACCGCGCTGCCGGGTGTTGGCTCAGACAAGGCCGACCTGGTCGCGGTGCTTCCCAATGTCAGGGAGGATATCTGCACCCAGATCAATAAAATGGAAGGCTACGACCCGGCCGTGATGCCCACCGATTCCGGTGGGTCGGACGCGACCTGCATGAATGGCGGCACTACCCTGCGCTTTAACGAGACCAATGGCTACCCGGCCGTTCCCAATACGGTGGATGACGCGACCTTTACGGCCAAACCGGCCACGGAAGGCTGTGCCTATTGCACCTCCAGCGGTTATTACTTCTTTCACGTCCTTCACGCCCGCTAGGCCGCTTCGGCACGATTTTCTTGACTTTTACCCGAAAACCCGTATTTTTGCGGCCAGTTAAGACCCATCAGGCAGGATATGAACAATGGCTAAAAAAGGCGTCGCGGTTAAGGTCCGCATGGAGAGCACGGCAGGCACCGGCTTCCGCTACTATAAGAAAAAGGGCAAAAACGCTTCTGAAAAACTGTCGTTGCGCAAATACGACCCGGTCGCGCGCAAGCATGTGGTTTTTGAAGAAAAGAAAATGCCCCCTTCAAAGAAAAATTAATCCTCCCCTTCGGGCAGGAGAAACAAAGGCGCCATCAGGCGCCTTTTTTATTTTCCAGTGTTTGTTCGACTAGCTTTGAGGTTCGAATTTTCCGGCGGCGCTGATCTTGCCGGATGTCAGGTCCTGGATGAGGACCGCAAAGCCCGCATTGTCCCCGGCCAAAGGCTGCTTGATGGTGAGGCTTTTTTGCCCGGCCGGCCAGGTGCGGGAATGATCGAGGGCACTGACAATGTTGTAATAGACCATCTTCTGACCCTTATTGCGGCCATCCGCCACGGTCAGGGTATGGGGGCGGTCGTAAACGGCGACAACAATCGTGCCGGCCACAGTGTCTCCAGCCGCGCCCTCGGGCAGTGTCAGGATATAGGTATCGCCGGCTTCTTTTGCCGGCGCGGCCTGAATGCCCAGGGGCAGAACCCCCCCGGCGGCGGCCGCGCTGATGGCGGCGCTGATATCATTGGTCCGGTAGCCGACCAGCTCTTTCTGGCCCTGTACGACGATCTCGGGCGTATAGCTGGGCCCGCCGCTCAAGACATCCATGTAAGCCGCCTGGCGGGCCGTGCAGAACGGGCGGGCGAGGGAACCGCTGACGACGTCGAAATAATTGATATGGCAGGCCAGGCCGATGATATGCGGGTTTTTAATCAGGCTTGAGAAAAACCGATCGGCCCGGGGGCAGAAGATGCAGGCCTGCGATGAAAAGAGCTCGACAACCACCGGCGTCTGCGCGCCCAGCGTCATATCCAGCAGAGGGGCCTCTGGCGCGGCTTCTTTTGCCGGGGACGGGGTTGCGATGGTAACGGGTGACGACGGAGCCGGCGCCGGGGTTGTGGCGGGAGCCGATACCGCGGGTGGTGGCGCGCCGGGCGCCGCCGGCGCGTTCTCCGCGGCCCGGCACAGAACCGGCAAAAACGCAGAAAACAAGGCCAAAAACAGGCCCATCCGGCAGGTCGTTAAGCGAAGATTAATGGTCGCCATTGTAAAATAAGGTGCGGTCATGATTGGCGAAATCTTAGCCGCTTTGATGGCAAAAGTCATGGATTTTGGATGAAAAGGAAACAAAAACAGGGGTCTATCATCTTAACAGCGTTTCTGGCGTTCGGGCTTGCGTTTCTGGCGGTACCGGCGCGCGCTGATCAGTCGGCATCAACCGCTGCGCCGGCCCAGAAAATACAGGTTGCCGCCGACCCTGCCGATCCCGTGATTGATACCATTCGCCGCCAGCTTGATGCAATTCACGCGCGCAACAGCGAGGCCGCGTTTTCCCTGATGTCGCCGCGCTATCATGAAAAATTCAGGAACGCCGAAAGATTCATGGTCCAGATACGCTTTGTGTATGAGCCCATCTATAATCACGAAAACTTCAAGGTTACGTCCCGCCAAAACGTATCGGGCGCTGAGATTTTAAAGCTTGAAATGAAAGACCATTACGGCGACCCGGCTCAGGTCATATATGGCCTGCGGCAGCAGCAGGACGGGCGCTGGCTGATCGATTCCTTCACAGTTCTGGGCGACGACAGCGCCCAGCCCATCTGACGCACCGGCCCTTTCCATTATTCTGCATAATAAAAGCACACAGTCTCTGTGGACGCCGTCGATTTAATTTTCGCTTTTAAGGACAGAAGGTTTATTCTAGGCTACAGCCTGGCTGGAAATTAAAAGGAATTTCAATGTCGACGCCGAATTCGCAAAAAAACCTTCACGTGACATGGGATGAAATGCACCGTTACAGCAAGGCGCTGGCCTGGCGGCTGCTCGACGTAAAACCATGGAAGGGCATCGTCGCCGTGACACGCGGTGGTATGGTGCCGGCCTGCATTGTGGCGCGGGAGCTTGATATCAAAAAAGTCGAGACGCTCTGCGTCTCCAGCTACGACCACCAGCAGCAGCGCAAAGCCCAGATCCTGAAGAAGCCGGAGCTGGAAAATGAGGGAGAGGGCTGGATAATCATCGATGATCTTGTCGACAGCGGCAACACCTTCAAACTTTCCCGCGAAATCTTTCCCAAGGCGCATTATGCCTGCGTCTATGCCAAGCCGGACGGGGCGGCCACGACTGATACCTACATGACCGGCGTCAGCCAGGACACGTGGATACACTTCCCGTGGGACCTGGAAATGCAGTATAGCCAGCCCCTCGCCAGCGGGCGGACACCTGCTCCCGGCGGCTGATAAAACCGGGGCGCCATGTCGAGCAAAAATCTTTTCATTTCTGTTGAAGACAACCAGCAGATTTGCGCCATTCATTGCCCGCCCAAGCGCGACGCCGTTGCCAGCTATCAGGGGCCCGACTTCGAGGAGGCGGAAGAGGAGGCGGTGGGTCAGAAAAAAAGCAGGTTCCGGCCTCTGCGGCGGCTTGAGCGCAAGCCCCTGATCATCATGCTGCACAGCTTCCCCGGCGGCCACAAGGCGTCGCAGAACGACCTGTTCGGGGATCTGGAGCACAAGCTGAGCCAGGGCGGCCTCGACACCCTGCGCTTCGACTTCCGGGGCTGCGGCGAGAGCGAGGGCAAGAGCGAGCATTTCACCCTTGAGCGCGCCAAGGACGACCTGCAGGCCATTTTGAAATGGGCGCGTAAATCAGGCTTCAACCGTTTTATCTATATCGGCGAGGGGCTGGGGGCTACCGTCGCGCTGCAAAACGCCAACGCCCAGGTGCGGGCGCTGGTCCTGCTTTGGCCCGCGCTCAGTCCCAAGGATACATTTGTGGGCCAGTTTTCCCCGGATTCCCAGTACGAGAACCATAAAGTTGGCCGCGCCCTGCTGGAAGAGATCAGAAAATTCGACCCTGTTGGTGTGCTGCGCGACCTTAAGGTGCCGCTGCTGATCCAGCACGGCCAGGCGGACCAAAAATTCCCGATAGGCCAGCTCGACCTGCTACGCCGGCATGCCTACAACACCCCGCGGATCGAAATGACGACATACGATAATGGCGAGCCGGGGCTGGAAAAACTGAACGAACGGGAGACGATGTACTACCATATCCAGCAGTTTCTGACCCGCTACGCCTGATTTTTTCGTAAAAGCCCCTTTTTCTGCCTCTAAAACCGCCCCTTTTCCCTTGCAATCGCCCGTCTTCCCTGTGTATAAGACACCGTTCTGTAAAGAACCAAGGCGGTCTGGCTGAGAATTCGGCATGCCTCGATCGCCGCCCGGAAACCGGTCAAACCAAGGAGATGAAAATGCCGAAAATGAAGACCAAAAGTGGCGCCAAGAAGCGATTCAAGGTCACCCCCAGCGGCAAAGTCAAAGCCAAGCAGGCCTGCATGCGTCACATGCAGATGAACAAGCCGAAATCAATGAAACGCAAAGCCCGCGGCCAGGCACATCTGTGTGAGGCGAACGAGCGCATGGTGCTGGACAACTGGATGCCCTACGCCCGCGTCAAACCGCGCGCCAAGCGCAACAAGACCGCTGCCCCGGCTGCGGCAGGAGGTAAGTAATGTCCCGTTCAGCAGGAGGTGGCCGCACGCGCCGCCGGCATCGCAAGATCCTTAAAAGCGCCAAGGGCTATTACGGCCGCAAGAAGAACACGATCCGCGCCGGCAAGAACGCCGTCGAACGGGGGCTGCAATACGCCTACCGCGACCGTCGCAACCGCCGCCGCGATTTCCGCAGCCTGTGGATTCAGCGTATCAACGCGGGTGCCCGGCAGCACGGCCTGACCTACAGCCAGTTTACGCACGGCCTCAAGCAGGCCGGCATCGACCTGGACCGCAAAGTTCTGGCCGAGCTCGCCGTCAACAACCCGGCCGATTTCGAGGCGCTTGCCAAGAAGGCCGCGGAAGCCCTGAAAAAGGCGGCCTAAAAAGGCAGAGAAACACAAAAACGCCGGGTTTTGCCCGGCGTTTTTTAATTGAAGAAAAATACTGATAGGGAGTCCTAAAAATGGAAAAAACGACTTTGCAGGAAATTTTTGCACTTGTGGCGCGCGCCAAAACGCCGGCTCCTGCCGACGAGGTTATGGACTCGGTATATAGGGACATGCGCGATCTCAGTCAGTTTTTGGTAAGGATTGGTGCCCAGACGGCGCTTGAGGTGCTTGGCCAGGAAATCAACAAATCTTTCATGATCCGGCTTACAAATTCACGACTTCCCGACCTTTTGTGCGCTGTAAGTCCCTTTCCGGGAAGAAATATCGTGCGTCTGGAGTATGACGGAAGAAGCGAATTTTATCGGCCGGAAGAACTGAAACAGGAGTTGGCAAAGTTGATATATGCCCAGCTTTTTCCTGACGATCTTGCGAGAATTTCTCAAAGCGATGAATACAAGGCAGGCCTTCCCGGGTTCCTGGCGCCCGCTTCGCCGTAAATCAAAACAGGAATGCCCCGGCGCAGGCAGCCGTTATTTTTAGGTTGGAAAGATGCGCGCCGCCCTTTAAATATAGGGCTGCGTTTTTATTTTTGCGGAGCTATCATGGCTGACATGACCCAGACGATCGCACAGCTAAAGACTGAATTCACGGGCCTCATCGGCGCCGCCACGGATCTGCGCGGCCTGGACGATATTCGTGTGGCGGCGCTGGGCAAAAACGGGCGCATCACCGGCCTTATGAAAACGCTGGGCCAGCTCGATCCGCAGATCCGCAAGGAAACGGGCGCGGCCCTGAATGTGCTGAAGGACGAGATCGCCGCCCTGATTGAAAAACAGGAACGGGCGCTCAAAAAACAGGCGCTGGACGAAAAGCTGGCGACCGAACGGGCGGATATCACGCTGTCGGTGCGCCCGGAACGCAAAGGCCATATCCACCCTATCAGCCAGACGATGGAGGAGCTGACCTCTATTTTTGCCGACATGGGTTTTACCGTGGCCGAGGGACCCGACATCGAGGATGATTTTCACAATTTCACGGCGCTGAATTTTCCGCCCGGTCATCCGGCGCGCGAAATGCACGACACGTTCTATCTGCCCGACGATCCCGATGAGAAAGGCGAGGCCGCGAAAAAACTGCTGCGCACGCACACATCGACAGTGCAGATCCGCGCTATGCGCAGCCAGAAGCCGCCGATTCGCATCATTGTCATGGGCCGCACTTATCGCTCCGATTACGACATGACCCATACGCCTATGTTCCACCAGATTGAGGGGCTGGTCATCGATCGGAACACGCACATGGGGCACCTGAAGGGCTGCCTGATGGATTTCGCCCGCTCCTATTTCGAGGTCAACGACCTGCCGGTGCGCTTTCGTCCCAGTTTCTTTCCGTTTACGGAGCCGAGCGCCGAGATGGATATCGGCTGTTCACGTGAGGGCGGCGGCCTGAAAATCGGAGCGGGGAGCGACTGGCTGGAAATTCTCGGCTGTGGCATGGTGCATCCCAACGTGCTGAAAAACTGCGGTCTCAATCCCGACGAATATCAGGGCTTCGCCTTCGGCATGGGGGTCGAGCGCATCGCCATGCTCAAATACGGCATTCCCGACCTGCGTACATTCTTTGAATCGGATGTGCGCTGGCTCGACCATTACGGATTCGATCCGCTCAACCGGCCCAACCGGGCAACAGGCGGATAGGCCATGCCTGCCGCTGCCGGCAATATCGCTATCGACCCCATCAACAGTGCCGATTTCGATGAATGGCAGGTGCTCTGGGATGGCAACAACCAGGGCAACCGCGATTCCGACGTCACGGCCCAGACCTGGCTGCGGCTGCTGGACCCGCAAAGCCCGGTGAAGGGGCTGGTGGCGCGTCAGCAGGCAAAAATGATAGGGCTCGTCCATTATATTCTGCATCCGGTTACCGGTCATCTGCGTCCTGTTTGCTATATGCAGGATCTGTATGTCGCTCCGGCCGCGCGCAGCCAGGGTGTCGGCCGGGCGCTGGTGGAACAGTTGGCGGCTTTGGGGCAGCAGGAGCAATGGGCCCGGCTCTACTGGCTGGCGGAATCAAAAAACAAGGCCGCGCAGGCCCTTTATAAAACCCTGGGCGTGAAGCTGGATTTCAGCCTTCATGTCTGGCCGCTGTGAAAAAGGGCCTTTCGCTATAAAGGCCTTGGTTTTTAACGATATTTCGCTTACATCTAAGGCATGAAATTTACCCTCGGCTGGCTCAAGGACCATCTCGATACCAAGGCATCGCTTGACGATATCGCGCAGGCGCTGACCGCACTCGGCCTTGAGGTCGAAAGCGTCAGGGACACGGCGCGCGTTTATGAGCCGTTCAGGGTGGCGCAGGTGGTCACGGCGGAAAAGCACCCCGATGCCGACCGCCTCAAAGTTTGCATCGTCGATACAGGCACGGAGAAGCTCCAAGTGGTCTGCGGCGCACCAAACGCGCGCGCGGGCATGAAGGCGGTCTTTGCGCCTGTGGGCAGCCACATCCCCGGCACGGGCATGGATCTGAAAAAAGGCTCGATTCGCGGCCAGGAGTCGTGCGGCATGCTGGTATCCGCACGGGAAATGGGCCTTTCGGACGAGCATGAAGGTATCATCGAGGTGCCGGATAATGTGGCGGTGGGCACGAAGCTGGCCACGCTGTATGGCCTGGATGATCCGGTCATTGAAATCGCGCTGACCCCCAACCGCGCTGATTGCGCCGGCGTGCGCGGCATCGCCCGCGATCTGGCCGCCGCCGGTCTGGGTACGCTGAAAAAACTCGACGAAAAGCCGGTGAAGGGCGCCTTCAAGTCGCCGGTCGATGTAAAGCTGGTGTTTGACAAGGGCGCGGTCTCGGCCTGCCCGCTGTTTATCGGCCGCTATATACGGGGCGTAAAGAACGGACCCTCGCCAGACTGGCTGCAAAAACGCCTTAAAGCCATAGGGCTGCGTCCTATCTCGGCTCTGGTCGATATTACGAATTACGTTTCTTACGATCTGTGCCGGCCCCTGCACGTGTTCGATGCCGACCGGCTGAAGGGTGATATCCATGTCCGGCTGGCGCGCAAGGGCGAAACGCTTGAGGCGCTGAATGAAAAATCCTATGAGCTCGACGATTTCATGACCGTTGTTTGTGATGATTCGGGTGTGCTCGGGCTGGGCGGTGTTATTGGCGGCACGTCCACCGGCTGCACGCCGGGGACCGTTAACGTATATCTGGAATGCGCCTATTTCGATCCGGCGCGCACGGCCCGCACCGGCCGCGCCCTGCAGATCGACAGTGACGCGCGCTACCGCTTTGAGCGCGGAATCGACCCTGCCTTCACTGTGCCCGCGGCTGAAATCGCGACGCGCCTGATCCTGGATATGTGCGGCGGCGAGGCCGGCGCTGTGGTGCAGGCGGGGGCCGTTCCTGAAGATGGCCGCAGCATCACCCATGATCCGGCCTATGTGGCGCAGCTGGCGGGTCTGGATATCGGGGAAAAGCGACAAAAGGAAATCCTGGAAGATCTCGGCTTTGGCGTATCGGCCAAAGGCGGCCAATGGACGGTGCGTCCGCCGTCGTGGCGCGGCGACATCGAAGGGCGCCCCGATCTGGTTGAGGAAATAGTCAGGATCAACGGTTACGACGCCATTCCCCCCGCATCTTTGGTGCGGGCGGCGCCGCTCACGCAGTCTGCCGAAACGCTTCTGGGCGGCCGTGCCCGCCGTGCCCGCAACGTTTTGGCCGCGCGCGGCATGAATGAAAGCATTACCTGGTCTTTTCTGCCGCATGACCTTGCGGAGAAATTCGGCGCCAATGATAATCAGGCTGCCGGCGCCCTGCGCCTCGTCAATCCGATCAGCGCCGATCTTGACCAGATGCGCCCCTCGCTTTTGCCTAATCTGATTGTTGCCGCCGGGCGCAACCGGGATAAAGGTTTTCCCGACGCGGCCCTGTTCGAAGTCGGCCCGGTTTTTACTTCGCCGAAAAACAGCGGACAGATGGCTGTCGCCGGCGGCGTTCGCAGCGGCAGCACCCAGCCCCGGCACTGGTCGGGCGCGGAGCGCCCAGCCGACGTCTTCGACGTCAAGGCCGACGCGCTGGCCGTTCTTGAAGCCTGCGGTGTGGCGGCGCAGGGACTGCAGATCGGCCGCGATTGCCCCGAGTGGTATCATCCCGGCCGCGCGGGCATCCTTATGCAAGGCACGCAGGTTATTGCCTGTTTCGGTGAAATACATCCCGCCCTGCTTGAGGATATGGGCATCAAGGGCGCTGCCGCTGGGTTTGAGGTGTTTCTTGACCGCATCCCGGCGCCGCGCCGCAAAAACGGACCGGCGAAGTCACTGCTCGTACTTTCGCCACTGCAGCCGGTCTTGCGTGATTTTGCCTTCGTGGTCGACCGGGGCGTGGAAGCATCGGCTCTGGTGCGCGCCGTGCGGAGCGCGGATAATGATCTCATAAAGGCGGCGGATCTATTCGATGTTTATGAAGGCGCCGGCATTGCCGCCGACAAGAAATCGGTGGCCCTGAGCGTGACAATCCAGCCCCGCGAAAAAACTTTAACAGACAACGAGATCGAGGCCGTGGCCGAAAAGATTATCAAGGCAGTCATTTCAAAAACCGGCGCCCAGTTGCGCAGCTGATTGGGGTTAATGGCCATATATTTTTGCATTAGCGATGTGCTCGACCGCCTGGAAAGACCGGGCGGACGGGACGATGTTCTGGATAGCCTTATGGATGTCGGGCGCAAGCCGCTTTCCTGCGCGGGCCATACAGAAGATGCTATGGTCCTGTCCAGCACGCCCCGCCTTTTGGATTTTGAATCCCGAGACGTCGCGTATCAACTGGGACGTCTCCTGGACGATGTGCCGCTTTACCGCATCAATATGGAGCTGGCGCTGGACGAAGCCTTAAGTGTTAGGCACAGCAACGTCGCGGTAAAGAAGACGCTGGAAAAAGCTTTTGGGGCGGGCGCCCTGCCCAACACGCTCAAGTCCGGAAAGGACCTCGACGAGGAATCCAGCGGTAGCCTGAGGCACCCCGTGCTCGGTCACACGGAAAATGAGGCGCTATGCCGGATATACATCGCCTTCATCAACGAAATTGGCCCCGATCGCCGCCCCTACAGCTTCGAGCACACCATCATCGGCAAGCATGAGAAGCGCTTTCTTGAAAGCTTTGACGGCTTTATCCACCGCAATGGCGGGCGCGTGAAAGCCGACATTCTTCTGG
>JANWLB010000043.1 GCA_025451095.1 Alphaproteobacteria bacterium | reverse complement strand
GAGACGAAGCTAAAACGCTCGCCGCTGCGGCCTGTCTCGTCGTCAACCAGGGCGATGATATCCTCGTCGAAGACGCTCTTCTTTTTGTCAGCCAGATCCTTAAAGCGCTTGAACGCGTCTTCCAGAGCGTTGCCGCCCAGCTGGTATCCCAGTTCTTCCAGCTTGTTGCGGAAGGCATGGCGGCCGGAATGCTTGCCCAGTACAAGCTCGGAGCTGCGAAGGCCGACCGATTCCGGTGTCATAATTTCATAGGTTTGTGCATTTTTCAGCATGCCATCCTGAGGGATGCCGCTTTCATGAGCAAAGGCGTTGGCCCCCACGATGGCCTTGTTCGGCTGTACTGTGAAGCCCGTGATCGTCGACAGGGTGCGCGACGCCTTCATAATCATTTTTGTATCGATGTTGTTCTCAAAGGACAGCCTGTCGTGGCGCGTGCGGATCGCCATAACGATCTCCTCCAGCGCGGCGTTGCCCGCGCGCTCGCCAATGCCGTTGATGGTGCATTCCACCTGCCGCGCACCGGCCTCAATCCCGGCCAGCGAATTGGCCACGGCCAGTCCCAGATCATTGTGGCAGTGAACTGACAGAACGGCGTTGCCGATATTGGGAACGCGCTCTCTCAGCATGCGGAACTTGGCGGCGTATTCTTCCGGTATGGTATAGCCGACCGTATCGGGGATGTTGATGGTGGTGGCGCCGTTTTTGATTGCCAATTCTACGCAGCGGCACAGGAAATCGTCTTCCGTCCGGCTGCCGTCTTCCGCGGACCACTCAACATCGTCGGTATAATTGCGCGCTGTCGAAACGCTCTCGGCAATCGCGTCCATCACAGCGTCCTGCGACATCTGCAGCTTATACTTCATATGAAGCGGTGAGGTTGATATAAAGGTGTGGATGCGGCGTCTTTTGGCGGGAGCCAGCGCCTCGGCCGAGGCCTCAATGTCGGCGCGTTTGGCGCGCGAAAGGCCGGCGACCACGGCATTCTTGACGCTCTTGGCGATTTCATGGACGGATTCGAAGTCGCCGCGTGAAGCGATCGGGAAACCTGCTTCAATCACATCCACGCCCATCTTGTCCAGAAGCTCGGCCATCAGGAGTTTCTCCTCGAGATTCATGGAGCAGCCGGGCGACTGCTCTCCGTCACGCAAGGTCGTGTCAAAAATGATGATGCGCGCCTTGTCGGCGGACACGGCGGTCATTTTTTCACCGCCGTGTCGAGGGGGCGCGCTTCGTCGGACAGCATGATCGGAATCCCGTCGCGTATCGGGTAGGCCAGGCCGGCCTGGTCCGAAACAAGCTCCTGCCGCGCCGCGTCATAGCGCAGCGGCACGTGCGTGACCGGACAGACAAGGATCTCCAGCAGTTTCGGATCAATCTTCTGGGGCATAAGCCTCACCTAATGCAATGCGGTATATATGCGGTCATATATAGTGCAAGGCGCGTTTTTTATCAATGGCAGCCGCTGCAGGAGCCCTGACGGTGCAAGGCCATTTTCAGCATGGTCATGAATTTTATGGCCCGTTCACGGCCGCAGACGGCCTCCAGCAGGGCTTGTTTTTCGCCGGGCTCAAAGGGGCAGATCATGGACAGGCAGGTGATCAGGCGCTCATCCGGGGTTCCATCCACTGCATCCCAGTCGCAGGACAGGCCCTGCAGATCGAAATAATCGCCCAGCATCTTTTTCAAAAGCGGGCGGTCGAGATCGAGGGAGTCGAGCGGCTTGAAGTCGTCTCTGAATGCTGACCAGTCAGGCTCAATCCGGCGGTAGCCGCTGACGGGCTCGATCTCGCATGAGATTCGGAAGCGGCAGATTCCTGTCAACGTAATCAGGTAACGCCCGTCATCCTGCTCGGCAAAGCTGGTGATGCGTCCCGCGCATCCGGTGTCGAATAAAGACACGGCCCCCTTTTCATCGCTGTCGCGCGGCTGGATCATGCCGATCAGGCGATCGGTTTTCAGGGCGTCATCGACCATGGCCAGATAGCGCGGCTCAAAGATGTTCAGCGGCAGGTTTCCGCGCGGCAGAAGCAGGACTCCGGACAGCGGAAAAACCGGCAGGCGGCCGGGCAGCAGATCAGCGGAGTCTTGGGGACGTATGCGCTCGCTCATGCTTCAAACTTTATCATGCCATTAAGATAAAGCAGAAAGCGTCAAAAAAAAGCTCTTTTTTGCAGGGTTTTTTAGGAAAACAGCACAGAAGACAGTTTCCGGCGGCCCGTGACCGTGTCGGGATGGGCAGGGCCCAGCGCCTCGAAAAACTTCAGGAGCTGTTGGCGCGCCTTGTCTTCTTCCCACGTCCTGTTGCGTTTGATGATTTCGACCAGGGCATCGATGGCTTCGGCGTTGCGGCCTGCACCAAACAGGCCAAGCGCCAGATCAAACCGCGCCTGATGGTCGGCGGGGTTTTTCTCGACGGCTTTTTGCAAAGCTTGCGTGTCGGTGTCGGGGAGATTTTCTGCCAGATCCAGCGCCGTGCGCGCCGATTCAAAAACCGATGCCGTCATGATCGACGGCGGCGCCGTCTCGATCATCTCGCGTGCCTGCTCCAGCGCCCCGGCGGAAATCAGCGTGCGAATCAGTCCGACATAGGCGGGGGCGTTGTTTTCATCCTGTGCCAGGACAGCCATGTATAGGTTCTGCGCCGTACGGACATCATTGTCGGCCAGCGCCTGCGCAGCCTGCGTCATGATGGCGGGAATATCCAGCGCGCCGGGCTGGGCCTGTTGCGCTATCTTGATCAGCTGGTCGATCAGGGTCTTGATTTCGTTTTGCGGCCGCGCGCCGGTAAAGCCGGTGACGGGCTGGCCCTGAAAAAAGGCAAAGACGGTGGGGACGGACTGGACCCGTAATGCCTGCGCCAGTTCGGGGTTGCTGTCGATATTGACCTTGGCCAGCCGGACCTTGCCGCCCGCCGCGTTCACGGCCGCTTCCAGAACGGGGCCCAGCTGTTTACAGGGGCCGCACCACGGCGCCCAGAAATCGACCAGTATCGGTGTTTTCATCGACGCCTGCAAAACCAGCGCCTCGAATTCCGCCGTGTTGACGTCAAAAATCATATCCTGCGGCGCGGCCTTACCGGAGGCGCCGGCGTTGCGGTCTTTGGGCTGTATCAACATCATATCAGGCCTCCCCGGCCCGGGCTTCGTTCAGGTCCATAATATGGGGTGCGTGGCCACAGGATGCAACAAACTTTAGCAGTCCCGCGGGACTAAGACCGATCGTCAGGTGGTTTTCCATCGGGTGGTAATTGACCAGCGGTGCGTCCATCATGACCCGGTCCAGCACAATGGACACATTATTCCGGTTTTTGTCGTTGATGATGGCAAAGGGACAGACCGACCCCGGACGCACACCCAGAAGACGCCACAGATCATCCGCTGATCCGAAAGAAAGACGCTGTGCGCCGAGCCGGGCCTGCAGGCCCCTGAGATCGATTTTGGTTTCGTTGGCGGCGACGATCAGATAGAAGGCGCCCTTCTTGTCCCGCAGGAACAGGTTGCGGCAGTGAAGACCGGGAATTTCCATTTTCAGGTGTATGCTTTCCGCCACTGTAAAGACAGGATCATGTCGGTGCAGGCTGTATGAAATCTCCAGCCGGTCCAGTTCGCGCAGCAGGGCCTCTGCCGGGACAGGCAGGAGATCGGTCGGGGGCGGGCCAGCGGCCATGAGGCGTTCCTTGTTGCTGTAATCAGGACAAGACTTATCGTGCCGCCGGGAAAAATCAAGCATGACGGGCGTTCCGGTGCACCCGGGGGCTGCTGCGCCCTGCCTTCTGCTTTCGTCCGTGCCCTGTTTTTCGCTTGCAATCGGGCCTGAAACCCTTTATTTCAGAACTGCTTTTACGCTTTTGGATGCGGGTGTAGCTCAGGGGTAGAGCGATACCTTGCCAAGGTATAGGTCGAGGGTTCGAATCCCTTCACCCGCTCCAGATTTTATCAGAACAGCTCCAGCAACATGCACCGCACGGACCCGCCGCCGTAGCGCTCGATCGTCGGTATGGGAACGGACAGAATCCCGTCCACGCTTTTTTCGATTTTTGTGATCTGGTCAGGGCGCAGGGCGGCCCGTGCGGCGCCCGACATTATCAGCTGCGTCTCGCCCCGGTGAGTGTGCAGCTCCAGCGCGTTGCCGCAAAAATGCCGGATCTGATCCGGTGTCAGGAGGATGACGTCATGCGTGCGCGACAAATGCCCGAGAACACGGGCGCGCTCTGTCTCGTCGCGGATGACCGCATCGCAGATGCCCGCGATTTTCGTGCCGATAAACATCATGACGTTGGTGTGGTAGACGGGCGCGCCTTGTTCGTCCGCTGTGCGGAATAGTATCGGCGCATAGCCGCGCCGGTTGCACCAGGCGCGGACCAGATTTTCATCCGTCCGGCTCGAAAGGGCGGCATAGGCCACGCGGTTCACACGGTCGAGGACCAGGCTGCCCGTGCTTTCCAGGGCCTTATCCTCGCTTTCCGCGTTCGTCATGTCCCACAGAACGGGATAGGATTTTTTCAGAAGCGCGGCGATGTCGGCGCGCCGTTCCTTTCGGCGGTTTTCCGCACGCATGGGATAAAGGATCAGCGCGCCGTCGCCATGCGTGGATACCCAGTTATTGCAGAACAGATCGTCAGGGCAGTCCGCCCGGCCGCGCAGGCAGGTGACGGTTATGCCCTGATCGGCCAGTGCCGCGCGCAAGGCCCGGCTTTCGGCTGCCGCCATCTTTCTGATGGCGGCCTCATCCGCCCCGGTCGCGCTTTCCTGAAAGCGGTTGCTTTGCAGCGTCTGCGGATTGGCGGTAAAGCCGACAGGCTCTATCATCAGGACATGGCCGGTTGTCTGGGAATCGGGTGCGGGCATCGGCCGGGGCTTCAAGAGCGTTTTATCCCTTCTTCCTGCAGCAGGAGCAGGCGCGAAAGTTTTCCCACGGCGGTTTTGGGCAGCGGCGTTTCGCGGACGATGATTTTGCGCGGCATTTCGATGGGCGATATCTTGTCGCGCAGGAAAGACAGCAGCTCGGCTTCGGCCAGGGTTTTTCCGGCGCGCGGTTTGATCCAGGCGCGGACAGTTTCGCCGCGTTTTTTGTCCGGCACGCCGGCGACGATGCATTCCTCGACGGCAGGATGCAGGTAGATCGCTTCCTCGACCTGGCGCGGATACACGTTATAACCGT